>NZ_BAAGDE010000020.1:0-98044 GCF_054660795.1 Mycobacterium sp. MUNTM1 | reverse complement strand
AATCAGGAATCACCAAGATGTTCCGGTCGGTGGGCTCGCGCCGTCCGCGGACGCCCACTAAACCTAAATGTCGGTGGGTGCCGGTAGTGTTCTGTGATGTGAGGACAGGCCAGCAGGGCCAGTCCAATGCTCCCTAGGAGGGGATTCGGCTATGACCGATTTGGACACGACCGTCACGGTGATCGACGCTGCGGCCCGCGCTCATGTGCCGGTGCTGCTGTGGAGTGATCCAGGCATGGGCAAGAGTTCGGTGGTGCGGGCGTTGGCCGCTGCCGATGGCGTGCCAGTGGAGACGGTGATCGGATCGCAGCGTGAGCCAGTCGATATTGCCGGGTGGCCGGTAGTCACCGATGGGGCGGTGCAGACGCTCGCGCTGCCGGATTGGGCGCAGACGCTCATCGATGCCAGGGGCGGCTACCTGCTGCTCGACGAAATCAGCACGTGCAGTGCATCTGTGCAGGCCGCGATGTTGACGGTGGCGTTGGAGCGCATGGTGGGACGAACCAAGCTCCCCGATACGGTGCGAATTGTCGCAGCTGGGAACCCTCCGGACCGCAGCGCCGGTGGTGTCGATTTGACGCCGCCGATGGCGAATCGGTTCCTGCACATTGACTTTGAGCCGACTGCCGAGGAATGGCTGACCGGTATGCGGTCCTCGTTCGCTGCGCTGCCCGCCTCGCGCGGCATCGCCGCCGACGAACTGCGCCGCGCCGACGAGATTGGGGCCGTGTGCGCGTTCGTAGAGGCACGACCCGCGCTGCTGCACCAGTACCCCGACACCGACGAGGCTGCTGGGCGGGCGTGGCCGTCGCGGCGGTCCTGGGAGGCGATGGCGCGGGTGCTGGCGCATCTGCGCCGCGACGACACCGCCGCTATCAGCGCGGTCGCGCTGGGACTGGTCGGTGACGGCGCGGGCACTGAGTTCATGGAGTGGCGGGCCAGCATGGACTTGCCCGCTGTCGCGGACGTGATCGCAGACCCGAGCATCGTCGCCTGGGGGGCGGCCCGCCCCGATCAGGTGTGGGCGGTGCTGTCGGGTGTGGTGGCGTGGGCGTCGGGCAAGGGGACCAAGGATGCGTGGATGACCGCATGGGGGCCGCTGGTCGAGGCAGCAACCCATGGCGCTCCCGACGTGGCCGGGGCAGCGGCGCGCGCCCTGAGTGTGGCGATGCCTGCCGGTGCGAAGCCGCCAGCGGCGGCGCGCAAGTTCAAGGACGTGATGATCGCGGCGGGCCTTGACGTGGGGAGCGCGGCGTGACCGGGATTAGGGCGCTCTCCGCCGACGAGTGGCGGCGGCTGCGGCTGGCGCGGATGGCCGCGGTGGAGGCGATGCCGTACTTCGCGCGGGCACTGTTCGCGTTGTCGCCGGTGGCCGCGCCCGGTCTGGGCACTTTTGCCGTGGACCGGCACTGGCGTCTCTACCTGGACCCGATGATGCTGGGCACCGAGGACGGGTGGAGCATCCCGCTGGCCGGTGCGGTGCTGCTGCATGAGGTCGGGCACGTGCTGCGCGAACACGGTGGCCGCGCTGACACGGTGGATTCCCCGGTGGATCGAACCATGTGGAATGTCGCCGCCGACGCGGAAATCAACGACGACCTGATCGCAGCCGGTGTGGGATTGCCAGCCGGTGTGGTAACTCCCAGCGGGATCGGTTGCGAGGACGGGCACGCCGCCGAGGTCTACTACCGGCATTTGGTGCCGCCCGGTACACCCCGCAGCGGCAACGTCGCGACTGGTGAGGGAGGCGGTGACGGGGATGACGATGGTTACGGGTGCGGCTCTGGTGCCGGAGATGCGCCCGTACCCGGCGAACTGCCCGCCGCCGCCGACTTGGGCAGCGGCAAGGGGCTGTCCACCGCTGCCGCCGATCTGGTGAAGGTCGCTGTCGCCCGCGCAGTGCAGCAAGAGATGGCGCGCAGCCGAGCCGGTCGCGGCACCATACCTGCGGGCCTGGCTCGGTGGGCGGCTGCCCAACTCGCCCCGGCTGTGGTGCCGTGGCCCAAGGTGCTGCGCGCTGCGGTGCGCCGCGCCGTCGAGGACCAGGCGGGCCAGGTGCACCACTCCTGGCGGCGACCGAACCGGCGCGCACCCAAGGGCGTGCTCTTGCCGACGCTGCGAGCACCGAAGATCACCGTCGATCTGATCATCGACACGTCTATGTCCATGGGTGAGGACGATCTGGCTGCCGCTCTGTCGGAAACACGGGCGGTGCTGCGGCGCACCGGTTCCAAGGTGCGGGTGGTCTGCTGCGATGCAGCGGCCACCGTGCCGCGCGCGGTGCGGTCGATCAGCGACGTGACGTTGACCGGGGGCGGGGGCACCGATCTGCGGGTCGGTATCGATGCTGCGTTGTCTGCGCGGCCAGCGGGCAACGTGATCGTGGCGTTCACCGATGGCGGCACACCCTGGCCCGAACGTCGGCTGCCGGTGCCGTTGATCGTGGCCCTGATCGGCGCGCACGCCGCCGATACCACGCCTGCATGGGCCAAGACGGTGCGCGTCACCCCCGTAGCGGCGGTGGCGGCGTGAGCGGGCGGGCCGGGCCAGCCGACTTCGCGCAGTGGGCCAACGCGGTGCTGGCTGGCACCGGGTGGACCGTAGCCACCGTAAGCGAGGCTGCCCAGCGTCCCCGTGACGACCTGGCGACGGCGGCGCTGGCGGACGGGTTTGCCGCCGCCGCGCGCGGTCTGGCTGATGCCGGTGAGTGCCGGGACGGTGCGGCGTGAGCGCCGCGCTGTTTGACCTCGCGCTGCGGGTGGCTGCACGCGATGCCGGTGGGCCGGTGCCCCGGTTGCTGCATAACCCTGCCCCGGCGCGCGACGTGAAGGTGGCCGTCGCGGCGCGGCGCACTGGGCCGGTGGTGCATGTGCAGGCCGTGGGGCCGGATGGGCACTCGTACAGCGGCACCGGAGCCGATGGGCTGGCCGCGCTCGCCCGCGCCGCCGGGTGCGTGGCCGGTGACTTCTGCGGCGGGGCGACTGCCTTGGTCGATACGCCTGCCACGTTGCGAGCGCTGGCGGGTTTGGCACGCAGCTACGCCGACCCGGCGCGGTGCGCCGGCATCGACGTGGCGGCGGGATCGGCGCTGGCCGGTTGGTGGGTGGAGCGGGCCGCGCATCCCGGTACCTCGGCGGTGACCGACGTGCTGAGCACCAGCCGCGCGCGGTTCATGCTCGGTATGGCTCCCGGTGCCGATCACGCTGGCGCGTGGCGGGCGGCGCTGTCGGTGCCCAACGGCGTGAGCGGGTTGCACGACTGGCATCGCGCGGTGACCGGAGGTCTGCTGCTGCCGGGGCTGGATGCGCTGCGTGAGGACGACGACTGGCAGTTGGAGGTCATGCAGGAGGCGGTGCGCGAACAGCGCAGTTGGGACCGGCCCGAAACGCTGCACGTGGCGGCGGCGCGGTTGGCGAGCCGCTGCGATGCCGCCGATCTGTATGAGGCGGCGTTGCTGGCCGATCCGTTGTGGCGGGGGCGGGGTGTGCACACCGGGTTCGTCTGCCACGGCGAGACTGTCGTTGGGGCGGGCCAGCACGCCAACCGCGTCACCGTGCGCGCGGGGCGGCTGGATACGCGGTTGAAGGCGGGGGCCGCCGTCACCGGTTGGGCTGGGGAGCCGATGACGGCGATGCCGGATGCGGAGAACCGTTTCAGTGGTGAGGTTTTCGCCACCGCCGTGGGTGAGGACGGGGCATTGACGGTGACCATCGGTGGACTCCGCAAGACGGGGTACCGGCCTGCTGCGGGTGAGCCGGTGACGGTGATCCCTGCGCCGCCCTCGGTGTCCACGATTCGGTCGCGGCGCACGGCGGTGGCGCGGCTGTATAAGCGGCGGTTCTCCTGGCTGTCACAGGGGGCCACCCCGACCGCAAGCCGCCGCCCCGTTCCTCTGGCGGTGATGATCGCTGCCGCCGACGACATACAAGCACCGGAGAACTGAGATGCGTACGCTGCCTAGGCGATTCACCGCCGGTGACCCCGCGACCGCTAACGCGCCTGCTGGGGCACCGGCGGTGACCCCGGCGCTGCCCACCGCTGCGCCGATCACCGAGGACTGGCCGGGACGCGACCTGCTGGACACGCCGATGCTGGCGCGGGTGCTGCTGGCCGCGTGGGGCGGCGATGCTGCGGTCTGCGTTCCGGCTTGCCCCGGCGCGGGCAAGAGCCGCCTGGTGGCGCTGCTGGCCGGTGCACTGGCTCACCGCGTGGCGCTGCGTGTGGCGGTGGCTGCACAGACCCGCGAGCAAGCCGCCGAGCTGGCTCGGCGCATCGCCGCCGTCAGCGAGCGCGCTTCCCTGATCGTGTCGGGGGCTGGTAAGAAGCCGGTGATGGTGGACGGCATTCGCACGGTCGCGGGCCGCAGTGTGCGATGGGAACACTCGACAGGCGGGGAAATTCTGATCGGCACCGCCGCTCGCTGGCTCTACGTCGATCCCAACCTGGCCGGAGCCGATGTACTCTTGGTTGACGAGGCCTGGCAATGCACCTATGCCGACCTCGGCGCGCTGGGAAGCCTTGCACGGCAAGTGATTTGCGTTGGCGATCCCGGCCAGGTGGCACCCGTGGTGACCGGCTCGACCGAGAAGTGGGAAGGCCAAGCCACCGGGCCACACCAACCCGCCCCGGCTGCGCTGCTGGCCGCACACGGCGATGCCATCACCATGCACGAACTGACGAACTCCTGGCGACTTGGACCGCAGACCTGCGCGCTGTTGTCCCAGCATTTCTACCCGCAGATGCCGTTCACGTCGCGTCGTCCTGATGAGACCGTGATCGCACCGGACGGTACGGTGCTGCCCGAAATCGTCAGTCGTCCAACGGAAGCGCTGAATGGGCCGACCGACCCGGCGCTGCTGACCGCCTTGGCTGAGCGGGTGCGTGAACTGACCTGGCATGACTACCGGCGCGGCGGTGTGTGCGAGGCGTTGACCGCCCGCGACATTGCAGTGGTGGTGCCGCATGTCGCCCAAGCCGGTGCGGTGCGGGCGCTCTTGGCCGACATGCCCGATGTACTGGTCGACACCGTCAATGCGCTGCAAGGCCTAGAAAGGCCCGCCGTTGTGGCCTTGCACCCGATGGCGGGGTATCGCAACGCGGAATCGTTCGCCCTTGACGCGGGACGCATGTGCGTGACCCTGAGCCGTCACCGGGCGCACCTGACCATCCTCACCGACCCGGCTACCGCGCCAGTGTTGGACGCCACCGCCGACGATCCGCAAGCCGCTCACGCGCGGGCGGTGCTGGCCGCCATCTGACCCGGTGGCTGGCAAACCCCTCGAACCCCCACCCGGCACGGGGTCGGGTGGGGGTTCGATATCTGTTGAGGCGGAACGGGTCTTTTGTCGAGATGCAATGAAGATTGACAAGCGTGCAGTGATTGTTAAACAACAGCGTCAGTCGATCTGAGTGTCTGGCAGGCATAAGGACAGGTCAAGCCGCTAACTGCCGACTCGGCCTCAAGATCTTGTCAAAGTAGCTGCTCGAAATGAGAGTCGCGCGCCGCTGGCTTCCGCTTCAGGTGCAACCACTTAAGGGTGAATCGATCGATTCGTGGCTGGAGGCCAGTGCACGTGCAATGGGTGGCACCGTCGGAACTCTTGCGGCGGCCGCGAAGCTTCCGGCTACCGCGAAGCCGCCTTGGTTGACCTGCCTGCCGCCGGCGCAGGCGCAGTTGCTCGCGGCGGCCACTGGTGTACCGCCGGAGTCGTTCGAAGCGATGACGCTGAGCAAATACGACGGGACCGCCTTGCATATTGATGCGGACACGGAGCGCCTCAATCCAAAATTCCCCTTCGGAGCTCTGCCAAGGTCCCGGTTCTGCCCTGCATGCCTACGCGAAACGGGCGGTCGGTGGCAATTGCGCTGGCGCCTCGGTTGGTCCTTCGCGTGCCTGGAACACAATTGCATCCTCGTCGACCAATGTCCCGGCTGCGGAAGCTATCAGCGATCGACCCAGCACTACCGCCGCATCGAGCCTCCAGCCACCTGCCGTTGCGGCCTCCCACTGGGAACGGTTCCAGCGTTGCGGTGGACCGATAGACACGACTTTTCGTGGGCGCAAGAGGCGGTCAATGAGGTTATTGACGACGGCTACTATGATTTCGGAATTTTCGACGCGCACCCACGACTTTTGGAGGAGGTCCTGGGGGCTGTCAGAAGCCTTGCCAACAGGATCTTGAACTATTCGTCGACCCACAGCCTGACGATTCAGGGCATTGAGGATGACCTGACGGGCGAGCATACGGTAGGTTTCACGTCCTCACAGGCGCGAGAAACACTGAATAACAAAGCGCCGCTTCGTGCTCTGGATGTTGCCGTCGGTACCACATTGGCCTTGAAGGTGTTGCGGCACGCAAGCGTGGCCGACTGTGGGATGGCCGCACGATGGTTCATTGCAGGGCAGAACGCCACCAGCGGCCCAGCGGAAATCCGCTCATGCGTTCGAGATAGCGACATCGCCGCTGCCATCGTCTTGAAGGCGCGTAACGCCGATATGGGACCTGAACTCCAGCTGCGATACCGCACTGCAACGACGCTGCCGTGCGCACCGATCCCCGGTCAGAAGCGAATCCAGAAGAAGGCTGCCCGGCTGCCGGCGGCAATCTGGACGCGATGGGCGTCTGTGTTGCTATCCGGCCGTCGCAAGACTTTGGTACTCCGCGAGACATTGTCGTGCGCCACACTGCTCGTGGGTGCAACCATCAGGCCCGTTGCGGCAGTGCGCCTCCTGGGCGCCGTCGAGAGTCACAGCATTTTGAATCACAGGCTGTGGGTTTTGTGCGACTCAAACTACTGGGAGTCGATGCAGCAGGCGCTCGTCCGGTTAAGTGACTTCCTCGAGCAGGGCAGTGGCCGGATCAACTACGAGCGCCGCCGCCAGCTCGATTACTCCCTGTTGGTCAGCGATGACCTCTGGCAGCAACAGATGGAAGGCGATGCTGGCTCGCTGCCGACGGGGAGCTCGGTTGTGGCCGCGCATTGTTATTTGATTGAAAGGATAAGTGGGTCCCCGCGTCTCGCCCTTCAGTTCCACCCCGAGTTGGACTACTGGAGTTTGACAAAGCTCGTGACCGCTTTCACGGCGCACCTGACCGAGCCGACGGTGGCGGCGCTGGATCAGCGTGCACGGAGCTTCCTGGCGGAGCAGGGAGTCAGTGAACCGGTGTACTGGCACCCGCCTCTCAAACTTCTTGACGGACTTAACTTCTCATAGGTGGCACACAAAACCGTGAATGCACAGCAAATGCTGTGCACGAGTGAAAATGCGCGTAAAAGTTTCGAAAATCGACCCAGTAGCTACCTCCAAGATGCATATCGTGGCGCACCTGACCCTACGTCGAAGGTGGAGGTAAATCCGATGAGTCGCAACAATGCACGGCAAAATGGCCAAGGCGCAGCAGACGGCGTTGTGCAGCTTGAGTGGACACTGCGTTTCCGCGACGGTGTGGAAACCGTATGGCTATGGCAAGTCCAAGGTGCTCCACCACTGGACCTGCTCGCTCCGATCCGGACCCCTCGGTCGTCGGCGAGTCATCGCCATATCCCAGTGTCGGCTTACACATTTACCAATTCTGGTGTCGTACATCTGGAATCGGGGCTTGAGCACGACCTGGTTCGCATGCTAGACCGTGACTCCACCATCTTGCGGATAATTTCCCAACCGTTCCGGTTGTCATGGCATACCGAAGAACCGGTTACCCACTTCCCCGACCTATTGACTCAGCACATCGATGGGAGCGTCACCGTATGGGATGCCCGACCACAAGAAAAGCAGGACGACGACTTTCAGGCCAAGAGCGTCGTGACCCGCCGCGCCTGCCAGCGGGTTGGATGGCGCTACACGGTGTTCGCCGGAACAACCGTAACGGAACGAATGAACATGTTGTGGCTGCACGGATTTCGCCGCAGACCTCCATGGGCAACGCATTTCGAGGAACAGATACAGCAGCTGGCTGAATGTGGCGACACGACAGTGGGCTCGCTTCTTTCGGCAGATGACGGGACAGGCGAACTCAAAACGGTGGTCTGGCACATGATGTGGACGGGCGCATTGGACATCGACAGGACCGTGCCGTGGACGCTGCACACACCCGTTGTAGCGAGCAAGGAGCAGAGCCATGTCTAGTGGCCGTACCAACCTGGTCGAAGGAACACGCGTACTGACTAATCGAGGGTTCGCGGTCATCGACAAAGTCGAAGCAGCCAGCGTCATCTTGCAGTATGCCTACGGCGATACAACGAAAACCGGTTATGCGAACATTGATTCAATCCGCATCCTTGAGAACGGCGAAGCGTCAGCACTCTGCGAACCGCTTCGCCCACGGTGGGACGCCGTCAGCGACGAAGCCCGCGAGGCGGCGCTTTTCAAGTTGGGAATTGTTCAAGAGATCTTGACCGGTTACCGAGACGGCCACCCCGCTCTGGCACGTCCTGGTGAGCCGAGACCGCCGTTCGGTCCGAGTGGGGCTTCGGAGAGCCAGCGCTGCAGTGCGATGGCCATGGAATTGAATCTCGGGGCGCAACTCGATCGCAAACCGCCCCGTCGGATTCAGGACGAGGATTGCAGCACAGCGCATTACAGCCCGGTCACGATCAGAAGCTGGGTACGCGGGTTCAAAGAGCGTGGCCTGCTCGCCCTGATCGATGCACGAAGTACTCGCCAGAGCAAGTCCTGGGAGTTGATCGACGAGCGATACCGTCAGGTGGCCACCCAGATAGTGGACACCTTGGACGGGGACCGATCGACTATCTCTAATCAGGAGATCGATCGCCGAACCAGAGTTCGACTGAAGGAAAACGGGATTGAGGACTTCCAGGCGCCGCAAAGAATCACCGGCCAGTTCCTGGCTGCCCTCAAACGGGAGCGAGGAGCAACGACGCGTGCACAAAAGAGCCGGAAGCACCGCAAGGTTTCAGGCGCAAAACACTACCCGGCGATTCGCCCGGGCCAGGTGGTCGCCATCGACGTCACCCGCGCCGACAATCTCGTTTACGACACACTGACTGGCCGCGCATGCAGCGTGGAGATCATCACCGCCATCGATGTCGCGACCCGCGTGGTTCTCGCGCTACGCGTCGTTCCCAGAAGCGCCAATGGTATCGAGGCAGGGCTGCTGCTCTACGACATCTGCCGCCCTTTCTCATTGCTGGTCGAGGGTACGTCCATCAGTCAGTGGAGGTGGGCGGGCCTACCTGGGCAGCTCGATCTCCGCGGCGTGGCCGTACGGGTCGGCAAGCGCCTGCTGGCACCGGACTTCAGCACTCTGCAGGGCGAGCACGGCATCCCGTCCGTGTTACCGGATGCCATCCGCTGCGACCACGGATCAATCTTCGTCTCTCAACATTTCCGGGCGCTGCTGGCGACCCTGGGAATCGATCTGATGCTCAATCGCGGCGGCAAGGCCAACGACAACCCACATGTGGAACGTTGGCACGAAACCATTCAGCGTGGGTTGCAGCAGATCCCGGGATACAAGGGCCGCAACACCTCTGAGCGCGGCAGACTGGTTAGCGAGGAGCCCCTGTTGACCGCATCGCAGCTGCGGGATCACTTACGTCGTTTCGTCGCACTCGATTACCACCGCAGCGCGCATGAGGGCCTGATCCTGCCCGGTGAAGAGGAGGCAAGGATGTGCCCGCTCGAGATGTGGGATGCGATGACTGAACTCACTGGGAGAATCGATGTGCCGCAACAATCGGATCTGATCTACCAGTTCCTCCCAGTTCGGTGGGGGACCATTAGCCACGCCGGTGTGGAGTTCAAGAACCTGGTGTACGACTCGCTGAGAGTCTTTGAGCCCTATCGTTCGGTGCCAGTCGGGCAGTTCCGACCCGAAGACCGCGCGGCACCCTTCTTCTACGATCCGCAAGATCTCTCGCGGATCTGGTTTCGCGATCCCGCGACGAAGCGAGTCGAACCCATTGAATGGCGCGGCTCGGATCGCAGCGTCGCGCCCATGACCGCGGCGATCGTCGATGCCGCGTGTCGACGGATACGCCACCGAGGCGGCAACCTGGTCTTGAACGGCGATTCCGCCACGCGCCAGATCCTCGACGAACTCACCCAGATCACCGAGGCACCTGCAAAACCGAAACTGCGCAAAAAGCTCATCGCCGCCCGGTTGCGAGTGGAGCAGGCCAAGGCCGATCACGCCGAGGCGCAGCAGCATCAAGACCAGGTGCCGCCCCCGCGGTCACGCCCACGGCGGCCATCGCCGGCGCACGACGTGTGGCCCGAGCTTCCGGAAGGTGCCTAAACCGTGGATGCGCAGCTATGGCACGACTACTGCACGATGCAGCCACCAGCAGAGCCCCAACCGGTCACCGTGCGGCAGTGGAAGGTAATGACACGTCAGCAACGGGCAGCCCATATCGACCATTTGACCGAATGGCTGCAGAGCCTGTTTCTGCCCACAGGCGATGTGGTGGCGATCTACGACAGTTTCGACAACATTGTTCGAATCAATAAGTTGACTCCACCGGGTGCGAAGAGCCTGCCCGCGCTCTCAGGACCGAACTACGCCGGCAAGAGCACGATGATGATGCGCTGGGCGCGCGAGAAGTACCTAGCGTGGATTGCTGACGCTGAATTGGACCCCTATGGCCGGCCGATCATCCGCCCCGAACCCGGGTGGGAAGTTGATCTGGATCCCGTTGTGTGGATTGACCTTGACGCCGCTGCCCAGATCAAGGACGTCGACGCAGCAATCCTGGGGTTCTTCAACCTGTCGGCCGAGGGAGCAAAACGCGACATATCGATGGCGGCGATGGACGCGGTTCGACGACACCGAACACAGATCGTCATTATCGATGACGTTCACCTGCTCAAGACGAACTGGAAATCGGGACGCGACGTGCTCGACCACATCAAGCACCTCAATACACGTCTTGGTCAGATCGGCGTCACACTTGTTCTCATCGGCGCCGATCTCGAAGCCCGAGACCTAGTGCATGACCCACAAATCGCGGCCCGCCTGCGGCTGAATCGGTTCGGGCCGTACGAGATCGACGATCTCGACGCCGACCGGATCGGTTGGCAAGTGATCGTGCGCGATTTCGAGAAACTGCTGCTACCTCATCTGCCGCGAAGTCGGCCGAACGAGCTGCACACCAAGCTTGCGGCCGAGCTCTATCGCCGCACCCACGGCTACATCGGAGACCTCAAAGCGCTGCTCTGCGAAGCGACGATCGGGGCAATCACTGATGGCACCCACAGGATCCTGCTCCGGCATCTCAACGTCGTGACGTTGAGCAAACGTGCAGAGGAACAACGTCTGGTACCCAGCTGAAAAGCTGGGCAACGCCAGCACGAAAGTCACGGCGATGGTCCAGTGACGGCTGCGCCGATCGCACCTCCTCGTCAACCACGACTGGAGTAGCGCGCAATGGCTGGCGCACAGGGCATAGGGCGCGTATACCGGTGTGCGGACCCAGGTTGAACCTCGAACAGACGGGCAGCAGCCGCCCGCTGAGGCCCGAAGGCGAAGACGCGTACGCCACAGCGAGATTAACCCCGTCATCCGACAAGCTGATGCGGTGCCGACTGGTCGAGCACAAGGGAGCGCAGCGCAGCACGCGCCGGCTCCGGAAGGCGATCGCGGAACACGCGGTAGGTCGCCTTGACCCGCGGGGCAGGCGGCGCTGGCCAGGCGGGGCTGGCATCGAGAAGGCCTTGAGCCACCTCGCACCACATCCAGGTGATCGCGTAGGGCGACGAGGTGGGCCGCCGATGCGGTGTCGCCGTCGTCCGCCAAGTTTCGAACCAACCGCCGGGATCTCGGGTCAATGCGCGGACCCGATCCTCATGCTCGCGGAAATTGCGACTGCACGAGAGCATGCCCATCGCGGTGTTGACGGCGTCGGCGAATACTGTTGGAGAGACCCGCAATCGGGCGCTGGATGCGCGGGCGGCGCGGGCACCGACCACCGGAGCCAGACCGATGCTCACTGCGGCATCCGACCAATTGGCCACGTCGGCCACGAGTCTGACCATGCACAGTGACACATACAATCTGCCCGTCCACTCGTAGCCACCGAGCATCTCGTCAAAACATGCGTGATAAATGTCGGTGTCGATGAGCTGTGGAATGGCCGAGTCTTGAAGCAATTCACTGCGACGAACCTTCTGGAGACGTCGCCCGACGTGGTGGCGTTGCCTAACTGTGGCGTTGATGAGCCGCTCCATCGTCGGTGTGCGTGTCGTGCGATTCACCAACCACGCGCTTGGGCCGTTTTCCGCCTCGGCGATCAGACCCAGCCAAGGGCACAGGCTGGTAGCGGCGTCTTCAATGTGTGTTTGCTGAAGGATGCCGGTCGCTTCGGTGAGAACGTGCCCACGGATCACTGCACTCTGGGGTGGGCTGATTCCCCAGCGTGGACCGCGAAGGTTGGTTGTGCGTTCACGGGCTTCGGCGTGGAGGACCTCGGCCCAGTTCCTTACCTGCGGTCCGTCTGGCCGCGACAGCAGGTGAAGCAACAAGCTTGCGAGATGCCGGATTTCAGCCAGGAAGAGTCGAGGCTCAGCGCGCCTGCCTAACATCGGCACGGTCTCGCCCGCTAGCGCTTCCGCCAAGATTATTGCCGTGTTGAGCACTTGTGGTGGAGCTGACTCAGGAACATGTTCAAGCACCGATTGCCTGCATGGATTGCGTAGGCCGACAGGGTTCGCGCATAACTGTTGCGGGCCAGCCAGGGGGCGCAACGGCGAATAACGGTGAGTGCGAAATCGATGACCGCAACCAGTGCAGTGTGTCGTCAGGAAGACCCCGTGGCGAGGACACGTCGCGGCAAGAGGCAGTCGCCATTCCAACGCCCAGATGCCGTCCTCGGCCAGGCACAGGGGGCACGCCTGCGAGCCGAACTGAGGAAACCAGCCCTGTGTCACCACGTGTCGAAAGGTGTGCCGACGAAGGGGATCCAGCCCGTCGAGATACAGCGGCAACCCGTCGTCGAACCGCAGTAGCGTGGCATCGGCAACGGAAGCCCCATCGACGCCACTCAAGCTGGCGATCCTGCTGATGATCAAAGGATCCGGTTTGATCATCATGAAAGCCGCACTGGGGGAGCCGGAATGCTCAGCCGCGGTAAGAAGCCGCAGCACCTGAGGTGGCAATAATCCGTTGGCGATGGCGAGCCGTTCCAGGAAGCTATCAAGAGATTCTCGCTCGTCCAATGCTGGTCGACTCGGCAGCAGGCCTCGTGTAGCCACAGCAGGCCCTGCCTACGGTCCCAACCGCGCGGCACAGCCTCGGCACAAAGACCCACGGCGGCGCAGCTCAGCACCCACACCGACGACTGGTCCTGTCAAAACGCTGGGTCGGCATCTGGGCTTATCGGCCACCCATCGCAATGTACTACTAGTAGGGCATTAGGGCGAGTTGGGAGTGTGGCCCTAAGACGATGGACATCGGCGCGCCGGGTCGATCGCAAGCCCAAAGGCCACCTCGACCGCAAGTTGTTCGTCACCGCTAGCTGTTCCAGATAGAAGTTGAAGGCTTCCTGGGGCTTAAGGGCAACCTGGCTCGGCTGCCGCCCGCGCGGCCAAGGAGGGCCGGTCATCGCCAAGTGCCGCTGGCCGCGGCCATATCGGACAACCCTGCCGCGGCCGCACGACGGCGCCGCGTCCGCCGGGACGGCGTCGCGAGGGCGGGAAAAGACCTGATCACCACACCGCCCCACAGAATGCCCTACTAGCAGGGCTGACATCTACGCTTTCAGCGTGAGTACTGGATTGCGTGCCGACGCGCCCCAGTCAAAACGACCCCAAGCGCGTC
Source organism: Mycobacterium sp. MUNTM1 (assembly GCF_054660795.1). NCBI lineage: Bacteria > Bacillati > Actinomycetota > Actinomycetes > Mycobacteriales > Mycobacteriaceae > Mycobacterium > Mycobacterium sp. MUNTM1. The sequence continues at coordinate 84,269 of NZ_BAAGDE010000020.1, read as the reverse complement.
GCTGCGTGGGAGCGCCGGCGTCGGATGGTCGGGACACGGATCCAAAGCTTGCGTATCGAACGCGGCTTAACTCAAGAACAACTGGCGCAGCTGTCGGGGGTGTCGCGCAACGTCTTGATGGATGTCGAGCACGGCCGCCGGGGAATACTGCATGAGCGGCTCTTCGACATCGCCAAGGCATTGGGCGTGCCGGCCGTCGATCTTCTCGAAGGCATTCGCTGAGAAGCGGTCAGCGATACGACCCGGCCAGGTTCGGCGAATGGCAGTGCAACGTGAACCGTTGGCCACGGAAAAAACGCCTTTTCTCTGTGTGGGTCGGGATGTGTGAACGGTTCAGTGTAACTTAGCCCCGTTCACGTGACGTTTTGCTGCCCGGTCGCATCGCTGCCCCAGTCCGATGTGAAACCCAAGCCGCGGGGGCGGGGCAGGCGTGTGATCCGCAAAACGGTTCTCGGCCAAATGCGCTTAGCGAGCGGTGTGGTTCCCGGGCGGTCAGAACGACACCTTCCTCTTGGGTCAACGAGGTCACTTCCGCCCAGCCGGGTTGAGGGCGAAATCGTCCTTCCGGTAGCTATAGTGCAGAGACGCTTACTAGCACTACTAGTAGGGTTTACGACGACGTGCGGAGGATCTTCCTGTTGCGGAGTGGGGCTCGACTCGGGGAAGACGCAAAAGGTGACCGTATCGGCGCGGCATTGGACAGCAGATGGTGAAAACGGCGAATCGTCGACGCAAAGCCGCGAGGCGCCCAGCACGTCAGCCTGGGTGGACTGGGGCGGGTTGCCAGGCTCACCCACAGCCTTGCGACGATCTCCGAGCCGTCGACGCGAACCTCGACAAACTGTTGATCGACCGTGGCTGGATGCTGGTTGAACGTAGTTGGGCAGGCGATGTCTATGACTGGCCGGCTTCCGCGGCGAATCGTAGCCACGAGGTGACCTATTTGATCGCTGCGGCGGACGACAGCCTGGACAGCGGCGCGCCATATCGGGTAGCGCTGATCGACGGAGAGTTAAGGGCTTACGACGACAAAGACTGCCTCGCTGCGGATCTCGACGGGATCGAGGCGCGGCGGTGCGGCTACTGATCCCGTCGATCTGGAGGATTTGACCTCGTTACGGTGGTTTCGGCGCGCAGCGACACGTCGTCGTCTTTGGCCCTGTCGCGCGGCCGCGCGGTCACCGGTTGGGCAGGCGGGTTCCACAGGCAGGACACCAGGTGACGTTGGTGCCGAGTAATGCTTCGATCGAGGACAGATCGTCGTGGTGCAGTGTGCAGGTTTGGCGGGTGAGGTGGACACGGATGGCCCCGACGATGAACTGTGCCCGCTCAACGGGCGTTGTGCCGTAGTCGTCGTCATCGGTTGTGCCGTGGGCGATTACGTCGCCTTCGTCTAGCTCTGTTTGCTTGTAGTGGATTGTGCCGTCGGTGTCGGTGCCGGCGATAGTGCGGGCGAAGCGGCCACTGGGTCGCAGGTCGAGTTCAATGCGCCACTCGCCGTGGCGCTCGCGGAAGTAGAAGCTTTGCCCGTCTACTTCGCCGTCCCACTGCTCGGGTGCCAAGCCGCCATGGTTACCTATGATGACACCCTGTTGGACCGTTAGCCAGGCTTGCAGGTCGGCTTCAGCGGCTTGCTCGTCGGCCCTGATCTGTTGGCCCTCAGGCGATTCCCAGAAGGCTTTGATGTTGTCGCGCCATTCCTCCCAGGCGCGGCGGCGATCCTCGCGGGTACGGGCGCAGATGCAGGCGAATCCGTAGTCGTGCAGGTCGGTTTCGGGCAGCCGTGGGTGACACGAGCACCGGCAGCGCTCGCCGCTGTCGATGTAGCGCCAGACAGTGAGCGCATCGAGGGCAACGTCGGCGAGCACGTCGGGGTCGGGGGCACCATGCAGGTCGAACACCGTCGTCAGGTGGTCGCGGTAGCGGCGGCGCGCCTCGGTGCGGGCACGCTCGAGCGCCTCCCGGTAGTCGTTGGCGCCGGGAACGTTGGAGAAGTCGGTGACATAGAGCTCCGCGGGTTCCTCATCCACGCCCTCGAGGATGGCATGAGCGCACCGTGGTGTCGCCTCAATTTCTCTAGGTCAGTGCAGCGGACCGACCATCAGCGAGTGCGGAGAGGGGGCGCAATGCGTTGCGTGTTGAGGGGGCTGCGCGGCAAGCTGACTCAAGGCTTGCTGGGAAACAATGTTGACTACAGACCCGCCAAGGTGCGATTCTGTTCGGCTGCTCTTTTCCCGATGATGACGAATGAGGCAATGAACCGAACAGAGGACGAACTGAGCGACCTGACCGCCGACCCGGTCCACCGGGCGGGGGCTCATCGGCGACCTATTACCGATGTCAACACGTGGCTGGAGAGCGTCGACGGTGGTGTGCGGCCCGCGCTGCGTGCCCTGGGCGAGCTGCTGGTCGGCGTCGCCGAGCACCACGGCGCCGAGAAACCGGAGAACGCCGACCAGTTCACCGCCCGATGCCTGGGAGTGGCGGGGTGCGGGCAACTGGTCGATGAGGAGCGCAGCCTTAACCCGTTGTCGTGGTTCACCTTCGCGCTGGCGCTGGCCGAGTGGATCGATGGGTATGCGCAGGCTTGTGAGGTCGGTCCCGGTGAGTATGCCGACCCGCCGAAGTGGACGCAGACCCGGATCGGAGGTCAGGATTACCGCCACCCGCTATGTTTGCGGGTGTATTTTCCCGCCGGGACGCTGCTCGATGATGCCGCGTGTGTGATCGCCCTGCAGGGACGGCAAAGCATGCTGCGGTCGGTCGGTGTGAGCGCCTACGTGGCGCCGGGTCACCAGGACCGCGCCCGCGTGCTGTTGGACCGGCTCGCTGAACGCGCCAACGATCTCAATCCCTACCGAGGCCACGCGGTGCGCGCCACCCACACCGCCGGACTGACCTTGACCGTCATCGACTTGCCCTCGACCGCAACCCGAGAGAACGTCATTGTCGCCGACCAGGTGTGGACTGAGATTGATCTCGGCGTCCGCGCGGTGCGCGACCGCCACGACCTGCTCAACGCCCACGGCCTGGGTGCGCGCCGTGGTGTGCTGCTGTGCGGTCCGCCCGGCACCGGGAAATCGGCCGTGAGCGCCGTCGTGGCCCAAGAGGTCGTCGGGCAATTCACTGTCATCTACGTCGAGGCCAAAGCTGGTACCCAGCTGCTCAGCGCCGTCGTGGAGGAAGCCCAGCACCTCGGCGGCCCAGTGCTGCTCGTGCTCGAAGACATTGACCTGTGGTGCAAAGACCGCAGTACCGGCGGTGCCGGGTTGTCGGAATTGTTGCAGGCCATGGACATCCAGCCCGACGCCCGCATCCTGACGCTGGCGTCCACCAACGACGCAGCCACTTTGGACCAGGCGGCCATCCGCACCGGGCGGTTCGACTCCATCGTCGAAGTCGGCTATCCGAACCCAACTGATTCCGCCCGGATTCTGGCGGCTTTGATCCGTGATCTGCCTGGCGGCCGCGCGGTCGACTGTGCGGGCGTGGTGGCGGCGCTTCCCGAGCGCACCAGCGGCAGCGACATCCGCGAGATCGTGCGCCGTGCCGTGCTCGCGGGCCACGACGGACGCGTCAGCACCGCAACGCTTTTGGCGGAGGTAGGCAACGGACGCTACCGTGCCGCGATACCGGAAGGGATGTACCTCTAGGGAAGCGAAGACCACATGTTCGCCGGATTCATTGACCCGCAGAAGCCACTGCGGCGGGTCGCGGTACCCGACACCCGAGCGAATCTGCGATGGCACTGCGGCCAGCGACAACATGCATGCCACTGTTAACGGCACCCAGGCGGGAGGCGCACGACGCCGCGCGAAGTTTTGCCGAACGCAGCAGGGGCGGCGAGGTGCGAGACCACCGCAAAGACCATAACCAGATTCGGAATACAGATACCATCGGAAAAACACCCGTACCCACCGAAGGGCTGAGTCTGGCGCCGGGGCAGCACCCCGGGGCTGCCAACCCGCGAGCTGCTGCCTCAAATCTAAAGAATCGGGGGGGCGATCAAATCCTGATTCGAAATCTCCTGCCCCCGTGGGTGTCACGTGTCGTCCTTGGTGATCGCGTGCGCCTAATTCAAGCAGGTAGGAACGAACCCCCAAGTCCGCGAATGGGATGAAGTAATTGCCACCCTGGGGCCCGCCCGAAGGTGTCTTTCGGCCGCGCCGCTCACCGGCTGACATCAGCGATGGCGCTGGGCAGCTACTTCGCGCCTCATAAACCAGTTAGCCGCCGACCGTCCCGCGCTGCAGCGTGGTATCGGCCGCTGCCCTTACCCGACATAGGCCAGTGTCCCCGCCAGCGGCAGAACCGAATCGGGTAAAATATCGAAGGTGGACTCACCGAACAAGAGTGGGAAGGAGCCTGAGATGCGCCAGCGAAAATCGCGCTGCCGCATGCGTAGTACTTCAGGCGTCCGTAGCTCAGTCGGCAGAGCAGCTTCCTTTTAAGTAGCGGGTTGGGGGTTCGATTCCCTCCGGGCGCACCGGCCGGTAACCAGACAGGCGACGCGAGAGGTCTCCTGCCGATAGCGTTCAGCATGGCTCATGCCATTGAAGAGCTGTGGGCGATCTGTCATCGATCGAAGCGCTGCTCGGCGCCGAGATCACCTGCTGTATGGCCTGTGGCACCCGCCAATCTACGGCGATGGCCGAGGGAGCGCCGATGTGCGTTTCCCGTCAGGTTTCGTCCCCTGTGGACGGTGCGCCATCTTGAGGTTGCTCAACTGATTTGGACTGCACCGATGATTATTAACGACTGTGATCATCGACGTGGGGCCAACAAAAATCAGCAGGAAAGCCCTACTGGTAGTACACGTGGGTGCGCGTGGTGAGCGCTTATCCAAAGGAGTTGGCAATAGGGTTGCAATCCCGCCGCGCAGGACGAGCAAAGTCGAATTCGTCGCACCTACTTGCCCTCCCCGGGGTGCCTAACACGTTTCGTCCCGGATCGACCGCGAAGCGCCCATCGCGGCATGTTGGCAGCAAGCTGGTAGTGCGTTACTGCTCGCAAGGCAGCGCTATGCAAGGCCGTCGCGTCGAAGCGACCCCACGGTGGTCGCTTCGCGGAGACACGTCGAGGACGCACACAGACCGTGGTTGGTAGGCGCAGGGCGATGATGTCGCCCTCGTCTAGCTCCTTTTCCCCGTATTGGGGTGTGCCGTCGCTGTTGGTGCCGGCCAGTGTGCGGGCGAAGTGGCCGCTGGGGCGAAGGTCGAGTTCGATGCGCCATTCGCCGTGGCGTTCGCGGAAGTAGAAGCTGTACCCGTCCACTTCGCCGTCCCAGTGTTCAGGGACCAAGCCGCCATGGCTGCTTACGATGACACCCAGTTGGAGCGTTAGCCAGGCTTGCAGGTCAGCTTCCGCGGCTTGCTCCTCGGCCCTGATGCGTTGGCCCTCCGGCGATTCCCAAAACGCTTTGATGTTGTTGCGCCATTCGTGCCAGGTGCGGCGGCGATCCTCGCGGGTGCGGGCACAGGGGCAGGCGAATCCGTCGTCGTGCAGGTCGGTTTCGGGTAGCCGCGGGTGACATGCGCACCGGCAGCGCTCGCCGCTGTCGACGTCGCGCCAGACGATGAGTAGGGCTGGACATGTAAATCCCAACCCGGGATTACGTACGAGGCTGTGACGGCTCAGGGAGGACCCGGACATGCATCGTCCGATCACATCCACGCACATCCCCGCATCGCCGCGCTACCCTGTGCAGGGTGGATGAGTCGACGGGTCGCGCGCTTGGTGCGCTGTTGGCTAAACATCAGATTGATCTGACCGTCGACGAGGTCCTGGACGAGCTGGACTCCGCCTTCGCGGCCATCCCCTGGGCAACCACCCTGTCGGCGACAGAAGTGGATTTCCTGCGCATGCGCGTCGAACCCCAGGCAACATCCGTGATCGACGCCTGGTCGGCCGATGACGAACGTCGGACCCGCGCCCGCATTGCAGTGCGCCAACTCAGCAGCGCGCTCGAAGGATCGGTCAGCATCAAGGAAGCCGCCGCGATGCTCGGCGTCGACCGCTCCCGGGTGGCGCTGCGCATCACTGGAAAAGCGTTATGGGCCTTCGATCTTCAAGGAAGCCGACGCATCCCGCGCTGGCAGTTCCTAGGTGACGAACTGCTTCCAGGCTTGAACGCGATCGTGCGCGCGATACCACGGGGCATCACCCCCACGGTTCTGGATATATTCATGCACACCCCGCAGCCCGACTTCGACGACCGCACCGCGATCGAGCACCTTGCCGCCGGCGGCGACCCGGCGTTAGTTGCCGGATTCATCGCCGACCTCGGGCGCTGGTGAACCTACGGCCCACCGAAGGCGCCACGAACGGGCCCCCCGAACACCGCAACAGGGAACCCACCACATTGCCGACTACACCGGCGCACTATGGCGGGTCCACCGCACCGAAGGTGAGCGCCTCAGCCGTGGAACAAGCTGCGCACCCAGATAGGGGCCGCGGCCGCCCGCGCGGTGGCACCTACACCCGGCTCCTGCTAGTCGGGAAGTGGCGAATGACGAGGTCCGGTCGGCGACATAGTTGGTCACTATCGGCACCGCGCCGCGATCACCTATGATTCCTCGATTAGCAAGCGTAGACGTCCGCTGCGCCGTTCCCGATCGTCAGATGGTGCCCTCTCTTAACAAAGTTCGTCCGCTTTTCAACCGCGTCTGTACAGGGCGATATTCCGTAAAGATTTTGCCGTCCCGCGACGGGAGCCGTCTCCTTAGTTATCTGGGTCGATGATTGGCCAGCCGATCTCGTCCAGCCGTCGCTCCACGCGGTCAAGGTCGGCCGGGGACGGTAGTTCGTCGGTGATTCGGGTAATCGCCGCGCCAATATCGGAAATCTCAACATTCAGCTCGTCGTCGCGGGCCACTAACTGGGTAACCACGGCGGTGACTTCGTCGTCGGATAACCGGCGCCGCAGCAACGCCAGCAGCGGGATGTAATCGGTCTGGGGGACGCCTCGCGGATAACCGCGCCGCACAAACGCCACTATCGTGGCTACCAAATCGCCGAGCCTCACGATGCGTCCCTGCCGCACCGTCGACACCGGCGAGAACCGTTAACATGGCCCAACCGTGTCACTGCGGTATCGGACGCGGGGCCGACACTCAGCGGTTTCCTTCTGTCTGCCCACAGCCGTCCCGACAGCACCTGAACCGCCTGCAGACTTCGACGACTAGGCACGAACGCGGCCGAGGATGGTGTGGAACTTGTGACCGCGTTCGCGACATCTGCGGGAGCGGATGGCATCGCATGCCACTGAATCGGTATGTCAACCATGGTGTCTCAATAGTCATGGCGGGCCATGGACGTGCCGTGGTTGTCGCCATCGGGTGGGACAACGGCGGGCACCATTTCGCTGGTCACCAAACCCTGCTCTCGCGTGAGTTCATCGACAACGTCGAAGGATTCGGCGATGTTGGTTGGGGAGTCGATGACAATGGTGACGACTGGAACGTGACGCGCGAGCGAAAAGAACTTGTCGCCGTGGGGTTCGTGATCGCCGTGAAAGCCCCAGATTCCACGTAACACGGTCGCTCCGTTAGACGTTCTGCGTTGTCGGAGTTGCTGGATAAGTGCACGGTGGATGGGCGCGCCGTCGTGTCGTGCCGCTTCGGAGGTGTAGATCATCAATTTCTGCCACAGCGGCAGACCATGCTCATCTGTTCCCGGCAGGGCGTGGGGTCGTTCCAGTAGTTCGCCGTCGCGCTTGCAGACGCGGACCCGTTCGATGGTGATGAGGGGCCGCCGCAATAGCCCTCCGAGTTCGGGCAGCACCCGCCCGATGAGCGGACCGGAGCCCACGGCGATGATCATCATCGGAACGTCGACGTTGCGGCCAAAGAATGCGGCGCGTTGTCGATGTCCGTGGGCGGTGCCGTCCACCCCGAGGAATACTGAGGCTCCCGCGAGGCGGCGCCGGTACATCAGGTCACAGATCGCGACGTAGGCGGGCATGCCGTAGACACGTTCTTTGCGGCCGACATAAATCGTCAGCTTGACAGCTTCATGCAGCTCGTCCGCGAGTTGCATGGATCCGATATCGTCGCGCAGCAGCCGGGCACGCTCAAGGGTGATCAGGCCGCGCTGTTTGAGGGACAATATCGGGTCGAGCAGTGATTCGATCTGGGCTCTGGTGTCCGCGGCGATGATCGCCACCGGCGGGTCCTCGGATAGGGTCAATGATTGGTCGGTTCTGAGGTGGTGTCGTGCCCCGAAGCCACCGATACCGCGTAACACGATGCTGGTCGCGATGCTCCGCTGTTCGTACAACTCGAGCATCTTTTCTGCAAGAAACCGGTCTCCGCTGCGCCGGCGCTCGTCGAAGTAGGCGCTAAGTTTGAGGGAGTCCTGGTCCATGCTTGCCCTTTCGTTGCCATGCAGGAGTTTTCCGCAAGACGTTGCAGGTCTGACGGATTTGAGAGCCGGGTATGCTATAAATTGGCAACGCAAGATGGCGGTGGGGCTCGCCATAATTGCACGTCGGGTCTCGGCGGCCAACGGTCCCTGCGGAACACATCGGTATTCGGCTGGCTAATTGCATGGCCGAATGTGACGCGGAGGAAGATACGTGGCCGTTCAATTTTCGTCGATATCTGCACTCGAAATCTTGGATTCCCGTGGACGGCCCACTCTTTCGGTGGCCGCGACGCTCTCTGATGGGCGTCGAGTGTGTGCCGGTGTGCCGTCCGGCGCCTCGACGGGTAGCCGCGAAGCTGTCGAATTGCGTGATCATGATGAGCGCTACGACGGCATGGGTGTGCGTCAAGCGGTGGCAAATGTCAACGGTCCCATCGCGGAATTGTTGGTGAGCCGGCCGTTCACCGCCTTGGAGCAAGTCGATCAGGCATTGCAGGCCCTGGACGGGACGCCCAACAAGTCGCGATTGGGCGCTAATGCGATTGTCGGCGTTTCGATGGCGGCGGCCAAGGCGTTCGCGCTCGAGGCGGGTCAATCGCTGTGGCGGTGGCTGACTCCTGCCGGGATGCATCCACGGCTGCCGGTGCCACATTTCAATGTCATCAATGGAGGTGCTCATGCGTTGAACGGCCTGGACTTTCAGGAGTTCATGATCGCACCGATTGGCGCACCGTCGTTTTCGGAAGCGATACGCGCCGGTGCCGAAGTGTATCGCCAGCTGCGTTCGACTTTGACTGCTCGCGGTTTGGCGGCGGGGCTGGGGGACGAGGGCGGTTTTGCCCCCGAGATCCGTTGTCCGGAAGACATTTTGGCGTTGCTGACCCAGGCGATTGGCGATGCCGGTTATACCGCCGGACGGGGTGGCGTCGCGATCGCCTTGGATCCGGCGGCGAGCGGTTTCTATCGCGATGATCGCTATCAGGTCAACGGCGAGTCGTTGTCCAGCCAGGATCTGATCGACCGCTATGCGGCCATGGTCGACCGTTACCCGATCTGGAGTATCGAGGACGGCATGGATGAGCGCGATTTCGGGGGTTGGCAGAAGTTGACGAGCGCGCTGGGCGCCAGGGTGCAGCTGGTCGGCGACGACAATTTGGTGACCAACCCGGATTTGATCGCCTTCGCGGTGCGCGCCGGGATCGGCAACGCTGCACTGATCAAGGTCAACCAGATCGGAACGGTGTCGGAAACCCTTGAAGCCCTTGCCCTGTGCAGGGAGGCGGGCTACGGCGCGATGATTTCGCATCGCTCGGGAGAAACTGGCGATGCGTTCATCGCCGATCTCGCGGTGGCCTCGGGGTGCGGTCAGATCAAATCTGGTGCACCCGCGCGGGGGGAACGCGTCGCCAAATACAATCGACTGTTGGAAATCGAAGCGGCTGCAGCGGAATTGCCCTTCGGGTTGACCGCTGTTCATCGTCTGACCCTGCGGGTCTGACTCATGTCGGTCATGATGTCGCGATCACGACGGCCAGAACGGCCAGCACCGCGATGAGCATGTAGGCCATGTACGCATCAAGGCGACCGGACTGCAGCTTCTTGCTCAGCCGTGACACAGCGAGCATGCCGCGGGTCACCGGGCGGTAGAAGTAACGCTCGACGACGTCGACCACATCGATGCGATAGGTGTAGCGGTGCGGTGAATTTTGGTGATTGTCGGGTTCGTCTTGGGCTTCCATAAGCGCGGTTCGTGTCAACAGCACGGTGGCCAACACGTTGCGCACCGGATTGGCGTAGCCGGAGGACGTGTAGCCCACACCGCGGTCGACCCCCGGCGATGCCGACGACCACGGCGCGACCGCCCGAACCCGCAAAAGATTGCGGCCGGCGAACGCCGTAGCGAACGCTGCGATGAGCACGGTCATCGCGGGCAGCACGATCCACAGCCAACTCGGAGATAATGCGGAGAACTTGGCGAATACGGGCTGCAGGACCCACGGGTCGCCGTTGGCGCCGGCGGCCTGATCACCCACAATCGGGCGCAAGCCGCGCGCGATCAAGCCCACCTGCAGCGGCGCCACAGCCGCAGCTCCCAGGCAGCCGACGATCAGGATAACCACGCCTAATCGGTAGCTCCACTGATGATCCACTCGGGCGGCTAAGGGGTCCAGGTGCGGCTCATCGATGCGGGCCGGACCGAATGCGGTGAGGGCAACGACCCGCACGAAAGTCACCCCGGCGATGCCAATGGTCAGAGCGATCAAAGCGCCGGTGGCCGCCGTGGACAGTTGCATCGCCAGACTCGTCACCCGGAACTGCTGCATCAGCGATTCCAGGGTGAACCATTCCGAGGCGAAACCCGCGGTCAGCGGCAACCCGGCCAGCGTCAACGAGCCGATGACGAGGCCGGTGCCGGCCCAGGGTAGGCGCCGCACGATGCCGCCGAGCCGGTCGAGCTCCGTCGTTGCGGTCGTGTGTTCAATGGTGGAGGTAGACACGAACATCAACGTCTTGCCCAAGGCGTGGGCCATCACCTGCGCGGTACCGGCCACCAGCCCGGCAGCGACCAGTTTGGGCTGTTGCGCAGCTGCACCTGCCAACGCCACGCCGAACCCGGCAGTGATCATGCCAGCGTTTTCCACACTGGACCACGAAATCAACGTCGCTAGGTCGGGATTGACCGCGGCGTGGGCGATACCCAAAATCGCGGTCAGACCGCCAATGAGCAGCACGACGCAAACCAGCCAAACCGATGGAGCGCCAAAGACGTGCAACGTGCGCCACATGCCGTAGAACCCGACGTTGACAGCACTACCGGCGATCACGGCCCGCGCGGGCCCAGGTGCCGCGAAATATCCCCGCGGCATCCAGATGTGGGCGGGTAAGAGACCGACTTTGATGCCGAACCCCATAAGCAGCAATGCGTAGGCGGTCTGGCCCGCAGCGCTGCGCGGGTCGACGGTGCCGGCGGTAAACGCAAAAGTATGGGTGTGTGCAGCGAGCAGTAGAGCACCGATGAAAAGTGCCGCGCCACTGGCCCGGCCAAAGATCACGGTGATGACCGAGCCACCGGCCCTGCCTGGTAAGTCGCGGTCGTAGCCCGATATCAGGTAAAACGCCACAGTCAGGAGCTCCCAGCCGAAGAGCAGAACGAATAAGTTGTCGGCTGTGATGATGATCGCGACTGCGCTCAACGCCACGGCGATCGCGGCGGGCAGTCGTGGACGGTGCTGATTGGCCGGGGCGGAGGCAGCGATCAGGGCCGGCACGGCAACCCCAAAGGACACAATGAGGAACAGTCCCGAGAGAGGGTCCACACGCAGTGCCGCGGGCCCAAACCCCGCCAACCCGTCGAGGCCGAGACGTTGTCGGTAGCCGGCCACCGCGCACGCGCCGGCGATCACCAAGACGACTGCGCCAGCGGTGTTAGCCATCCACGCCGCAGCAGCCAACCGCTCCCGCGTTCTGCGGCCCCGATCGCGCCCGGCGCAGGCGCTGATCAATGCTGCTGCGGCCAATAGCGCAAGCCCGGCGATCAGCATGATCCGCCCCGGACTGCGGGCCCCGGGACGCGACCCAACGCCAACAGGATGCCGTGCAGGATGCTGAATGGCGAGGCCGGTGCCCCCGGCACCCACACGTCGACGGGCACCACGTCGGAGATCCCCACGCCACCGGTGTAGCCGCCGCCGATCAATCCTCCACTGACCGCGTCGGTTCCGACAGCGACCACCACGATCGGGGTAGGCATCGCCTCAAGGGTCCGTCGCAACGGTTCAACCATTCCGGCGGCACCGATCCCGGTGACCAACAGGATGTCGGCGTGGCGAGGACTGGCGGTAAAGAAGATTCCTAACCGGTGCAGGTCGTAGACAGGATTGGTCAGGGCCTGGATCTCCCATTCGTCGCTGCCGTCGGAGCCGGTATCGATGTGACGCAGATGCACCGACCGCCGCAGCCGCCGCACCCGCTTGCTCAGAGCAGCTCGCAACTCGGCCAAAGCCTCGTCGCTCTCGTCGACATTGCCGACGACCAGCATCGTGCGGGCCAATCGTGCTGTGTCGGAGCCAGTTTCCCAGCCGAACCATTGGGGCGCCAGCTCGACGCAGCGCCCGCACACGATGCAGCGTCCGCGGTCCAGGCGTGGCTGGGGCTCAACCGAGATGGCGCCGGTGGGGCAATCCTCGGCAGCAGCCGCGGCCGCGGCCAACGATCCGCGGGCGGACCCATCTCCGATGACAGCTACAGCCGCGGGGAATTGATTGAAGTAGTCATCGGCACGTTTAGGCCACCGGCTGGTGATGATGCCGTTGCGTAATCCCCTCAATACCCATGGCATCTACATCGCCACCCCGGCATAGCACAGGCCGAAACTCGCTTCGATGAAGGGAAAGTCGGTGAAAATGTCACCACCGAACACGTCGTGGAACAGCAGCATGTTGTGTAAGGAGGCTGTTCGGGCAAAGCATCTGCCGATCGCACCGTCGCGGACTTCCAACCCATAGAGGACCTCACCTTGGGGCGCTTCGGCCCAGCCCAGCGCGAAGCCATCGACGACCTGGACCGGTACGATGACCGCGGAATCCGCAAGGGGCGCAAGCCGATCGCAGGTGCAACGAATCAATTCGGCTGAGGCATCGATCTCGCCCCATCGGACCCGCAACCGAGCCAAGGCGTCGCCTTGATCGTCGACGACGGCGGCGTCACCACCGGGTAACTCGGCGTAGCCGTCGTAGGAACGTTTGCGCGCATCATCGCCGCAGCCGGATCCGCGGCCCACCGGCCCCAGCGCCCCATGTGAGGCCGCCAGCGACGCATCCAGATGCCCGGTGCCGCGGAGCCGGTCAAGAAACGAGGCGTTGACCATCAGGGCATCGCGGTCACGACGGATCCTATGGATGATCGCCGCCAATCGCGTGGAAAGCTCAGCTGGTTCCAGCCGGGGTGGGGCGCTGATCCCGCCAACGCGCACGACGGAGCGACCAAACCTGTTGCCGCACAGGGCAGAGATCAATCGCATAATGCTTTCTTTGTGCCAGCCGAATCGCGCGAGGGGGACGGCTATGCCTGCGGCATCGCACAGCCGCGTCACCACCTCGAGATGGTTCGCGATGCGTTCGAGTTCGGCGTGGATCACCCGGACGAGCCGCGCCCGCCGCGGTGGGGTGGTGCCGGTGAGGTGTTCTGCGGCATGAGCAAAGGCCAGGGCGTGGGCCACCGACGAGACACCTTCAACGCGTTCGGCGACGAGAATCCCGTCGGCGAGAGGCAGCGTTTCAAAACGTTTGGCGATTCCGCGATGCTTGTAATGGGGTCGGATGTTGAGGTGAGGTATGTCCTCCCCGGGTGTCTCGATGAGAAATTCGATGGATTCATACACTCCGGATCGCACCGGACCCAGCGGCAGGGTAAAGACGCCTCCGCCGCCGACATCGACTGGTCCACGCGGTTCGGTGGCGCTGGAGTGGACGTGGCGATCCAGTGCCGCGTGGTTGATATAGCCGGGACGTGGCGACGGTTGTCCTGGTTGGCGGGCCAACAGTAGGGGGTCCAGGCGAGGGTGTCCGAGAGGCACCACGCCCGATAGGTCGTGCAGCGCGCGTTCATACCAAAACGCGGCCGGCACCTCCGGGGTCAGTGCCGGATAAGATGTTGTGCCCTCGGCATCCGGTGCCAGGCGCGTCCGAAGGCAGCTGACCCACGAACCACCGACCAGCAGGGCGTGCAATTGGGCCGTCTCCATATCGTGGGCGGCATAGACGCCGGCGAAGCGGTAGCCGGCGGCGACGTGGGCGATCACATCTTGACGCCACCGTTCCAGCGGCAGGTCGACCGCGTCGGTTGTGGTAGTCGAGATCATCGGGCACCGACGGCGAGTTCGGTGGCGCCATGATTGAGCAGGTTGACTAAATCCGAGGGCGGGGCCAGTCCCAGCACCAGCAGCGCTAGCACTCCCGCGACGACTGGGGCCACCATCCAGCGGCTGGGCTCACCGGGAAGCTGAACGATTTCCGCTTCGGCAGCATCAGCTACCCTGGGGCGAAACAGGATTCGAGTGGTCGCAAGGGTCAAACCGAGGAAAGCCAGTGTCACTAGGCACACGAGCGCCGCGGCGGCGATGTTGCGGGGGTGGGCGAATCCCCCGGCGATGATTTGGAATTCACTGCGGAACAGGCCGAAGGGCGGCATGGCCGATAATGCCAGTACGGCGATCAGAAACAGGGGACCTGACCAGGGTAAGACGCCGAGGCCATCGGCCATCCGCGCCAGTTCCTTGGTTCCGAATTTGCGCACTAGCACGCCGGCACCCATGAACGCGTTGCCCTTGGCCGCGGCGTGAGCCAGCACGTGCAGCAATACACCAGACAGGGCGATCGGCGCGCCGAAGCTCATGCCGATCGCCAATATCCCCATGTGTTCGACACTTGAATAGGCAAGCAGCCGTTTGATATCGCGCTGCTCCAGTAGATACAGCGCAGCCAACAGCAGGGAAAGCACCCCGAAAACTAAGAGCACCAGCTGCGGGAAGCGGGGTCCCAGCGCTGCGACGGTGATTTGGTAATAGCGCAGGATCGCATAAAAACTCACTGCCAGTAGTGACCCCGACAGCAGCGCCGACACCGGGGTGGGTGCCTCGGCATGCGCATCGGGCAGCCACGTGTGTACGGGGAAGAATCCCACTTTGGTGCCGTATCCCACCACCGCGAGCACGAACGCTAACCGCACCGGGGTCTGGGGTGAGTGGCCGGCGGCAGCGATTAGCGGGTCGAATGCCAGGTCGTAGGACTGTCCCAGCACCTGTGCACCCGCGTAATACATGAAGATGGTGGCCAGCAACCCAATCCCGAGGCCGGAGGAGGCGATCAGCACGTACTTCCATGCGGCTTCGGTGGCCCCTTCGGTGTCATCCAATGCGACCAATAGGGCCGAAATGACGGTCGTGATCTCGACTGCGATCCACAACAGTGCGAGACCGTTGACCAGCGGCGCGCAGATCATCGACCAGGCAAAAGCATTGAGGCCGATGTAGAACCGCGCGCTGTGGCGGGCAAATAGCGCTTGCTGCTCAACGGTCTCGGTACGGACTGCGCGTTCTTCGTGGGCGAGGTAGCCGACTGAATAGATCCCGACGGTGGCGTACAGGAAACAGGTGCCCAGCAGAAAGATCAGCGACAGCGAGTCGGCGCGCAGGTAGTGCAGCGCGGTGATGGTGTGGCCGACACCGGCCGGTACCAGCGCGGCGACGAGAATGAAGGTGGTGACACCGGTCACCGCGGTCACCGCTGCCGCGACGTGATGTGACGCGCGCAAACACACCAGCGTGGTGATCAACGGCAAGATCACCAGCAGCACAATGATTATCGGCATTGGCTATCCTCGGAGCGGTACCAAAAGCCGGGTTGGCATGTGCTTTGTTCACTGGAGCTCGCCGCGGCGATGCCGCCGGGCGCAGGTATGTTGGCCAGCAGGAACGCGCCGATGCCGATCAACCCGGCTACTGTCGCCGCGATGCAATGCGCGGTCTTAAGGCACACCAGGCTGGTGATCATCGCGGCGACGGCAACTATGACGAACAACATGGACATGGGTTATCCCCGCAGCTGGTCGAGTGTCTGGGTGGACAGGGATCGTGTTCGTCGGTGGTGGGTGCGCATCAGGACTCCGAAAACTACTACTGCCACTAATAAGTCGAACAGGAAGGCGACTTCGAGGATGAGTGGCATTCCGGCAGCGACCACCAGGCTGGCTAACGAGACACCGTTTTCCAGTGAGAAGAACCCGATCGCCTGGCTGACAACGTCGCGTCGAACGATCATCAAGATGAAGGCCACCAAGATCACGGCTACCGACAAGCTGAGTGCGGCGGTGGGTAGAACAGGGGAATGGATGCCCAGCACGCCGACGGCGAAGAACCCGAATGCCGCGACGGCGATGGAGATCAGCACCTCGTTGGCGACCCCGAGGGCGCCGCTGCCCGCGATTTCTTGGTTGGCTTCCCTCAACAGGCTGACCACCAGCAGTGGTACCACGATGACTTTCAGGAGCAGCGAAAGTACTGCCAGTGCATACAGTTCGGGAACGTCGCGTCCGAATGCGACGACGGCGGCAAGCACGCTCACGGCCAGCGACTGCCCGGCGTACAGGCGCACTTGCCCACGCAGCAGGGCGGCGCGCAGCATCCCGAACTCGAGCAGCAACACAACGAGCGCCACCGTGTTCGCGACGCCTTCGTATACGGTCGGAACGGACTCCGACGTTGCGAGCACAATCATCAGCCGCCTCCCAAGTACAGGGTGAAGACTGCCAGGATCGCCAACAGTAAAGCGGCCGAAACAAATTCAGTGATTTTGAACAATCGAAGCTTGGCGTAGCTGTTATCGATCACGGCGACGACGCAGCCCAACAGTGCGGCCTTGGCCAGCAACGCCAGGATGGCCAATCCGACTGCGGCCGGATCGGTGCTTGACGCCATCCCCCACGGGGCGACGAAGACATTGAGCAAGATCACATAGAGCACGAATTGTTTAGCGGCAGCACCCCAATGCAGCAGCGCCAGATCCGGCCCCGAATGCTCGAAGGGGCGTCCTGTTTCGATCATCCCGAATTCGGTGGTGCCGGTGTGTGTTTCGACAGGTATACGCGCGGTCTCGTAGAGGATCACCATGAACAGCGCTGCTGAGGCCAGTAGGTGGGCGGGGCGGACGATCTGATCGGGGCCGCTGCGGACGGTGGCTCCCAGGACGTAGGGTAGGTCGGTCGTGGTGATCAGCGCGACCGTGAACACCACGAGTAACACCACCGGTTCGGTGATGGCGGCGAAGGTCTTGGCACGACTCGACGCCAGCTGCGCGTAGGCGTCACCGGTTTCGGCGGCGGCCACCGCGACCAGGAAACTGGCGAAGGCCAGGATCAGCCCTCCGCCTTGGATGTCGCCCATGTATCCCAGCGGCAAGGCGTAGCTGGTGAGCACCGGGATCAGCATGGGCACGGTGAGATAGCAGGCCAAGGATGCCAGCGGCGCTAGCCGAAAGAAGGGTCCCGCGCCGTGCGGCGCCAGTGTCTCCTTACCGAAGAGCTTGTGCAGGTCGAAATACGGTTGCAGGATTCGTGGTCCGCGGCGGCCTTGAAGACGCGCTTCGAACCAGGCGATGAAGCCGCTAATGCCAGGTGCACCGCCAGCGACGGTGATCACTTGCAGCCCTTGAATGACCGGCAACGGCAGACTCGTCATGAGATGTCTGGCCCCGGGCGCCACAAGTTGCCCAGATAGCGGGCGTGTTTACCGTCCCCGCGCGATAGGTCCCGCAGGAAACCAGCGATGGGCGGGTGCAGTGCAATCTCTTTGAGGTCTTCCCAAGCTACCCACACCGGCCTGCGTCCGAGTTCACCCGCTAAGGGGGCCTCGGCATCGAACTGGTCTGCCAAGAAGACCAATTCGACAATCCGCCGGCAGCTATGGGGATCGTTAACTTCCAGAACGAACGCGCAGCCAACAGGCTGAATGTCTAGGCCGGTTTCTTCGCGGGTCTCTCGGCGTATGCAGGAGCCCATGCTCTCGTGCGGTCGAGGACGACCACCAGGCAGCACCCAATCACCCGTGTCGCGCTGCACAAGGAGGACCGCATCCCTACGGACGATTGCCGCGGCGCAACGCAATTCGACTAACGAGTCATCAGCCGATTTCATCGCACCGCCGAATACGCCGGGCTTGCGCGGCTAAAGACACAAATCACCTGCGACTCCTCAGCGGTTCGCAGGCGCCATCAGCCTTATGCGGCGGTTCGAAAGCAAAGCTTTCCGGCGGACTCCATCGCCGATGTCAGTTAACCAACGGCAATTCGGTTGGTCAAGTCGCGCCGGGCTGATCGGTCATGGTCTGCGCTGCTGAGCCGGTGCGCTCCTAGTTCGGCCAGATTGACCACCACCATGTTGTTGTCGATCGGGCCGCCGTTTTTGCCCAGACCGTCGACCACCGTGCGATACCCTTCGCCGTACAGTATCGATTGGTAGCGGTGGTGAAAGTGCCCGTGCCACAGCCGGGCCGGGCGTACCGCGTCGACCACCGAGCGCAACCGTACGCGGTAGAGCTCGGAACGACGCAGCTCTTGTGCCGGGAACCCGAATCGGTCCCGGGCGGCACCGGGAACCGTGATGCCCGCTGGACAGTCGTGACAGAACATGACATCGGCGGGCCCGCCGGCCGCGGCGTCACGAGCTTGCTGCGCGGTGAGCGACTCCTGCGCCCACCACGACCGTCCGGGTTGACGCAGGAAGCGGTCGATGGAATAAGCGCCGCCCAGCGCCAGGCATCGAGTCTGTGCCCACTGCCACCGAAATCCTCGCGGCAGGTGCACGATGCGGTTACGCAGATGACGAAGACCATCACCATCGACAGGCCAGCGGAACAACCGGTCGAAGTTCTCGTGGTTGCCATCGACGAAGGCCAAAACGATCCCCCAGCGATCCAACGCATCGTCTAGCGAATCGAGGTAGCGATCGGTGAAGTTGTAGCCGAAGTCTCCCAGATGCAGCAGCACCGTCGCGTGCCGCTTGGCCGCGTGCTCAATGGCGGCAACTCCGTAGGCGGTATCGGCGTGCCAGTCACCTGCGATCGCGATCCGCGACGGAGGAGCAAGGACCGAATGTGCCAGCACTTGGCTAGGCAGCGCTGGCAGCGACGGTAGTTGTGATCGAGTCATGGTCGGCTCCTGGGTCCACTTGCGATCCGCGCCATGCTTTAACACACCGCGCGAACGGCACCGGTCAAATCCCAGGGACCGTTGGCAACCGCCGGATATCTCGTGATTACCCTCAAAGCGATTGCGACATACGCGGGCCCCACCGCCTGCTCTGCAGTTCAGGCTACGCGCCTGTTTCGATCGAGGTCAACCGTATTGGTGGTGGCCCTCGCGGCGTCTGAGCGGCTAGCCTGATCGTGAGGCGATGGATCTCCGCCGGGGTATTGCACCCGAACCGCCAACCGGCTGATGGCTCCTGCGACGTCGTAAGCACCCGACGAGGAGCCCCGCTATGGCGTTGGTTGTCGGATATGATCGCCACCCTGCCAGCCGGGCCGCCTTGCTCTTTGCCGGGGGGCTGGCTCGCGCACTGGACATGCCGGTTCATGTTGTCCATGTGGTGGACAGGTCCGACAGCGCATTTACCGGCACGCCGGACGGCGCAGCCGATGCCGTCGAGCGGCGGCTCAGCGCCGAGCGCCAGCACGTCGGGCAGATCCTCGACGCGGCCTACGTGCGGTGGACCTACCATCTGTTGGACGGAGATCCGGTGGCGGCGATTCTTAAGACTGCAGATGACTGCGCGGCGACCCTGATTGCGGTTGGCCGGCCCCAACACGGCATCGGGCCTTCGGTGAGTCATCTTGTGACCGGCGCTGTGGCGCGAAATCTGTTGCGTCACAGTACCCGCCCGGTTGCTGTGGTCCCCGAGTTCGCGGATAGCCTGTGAACACCCTGAGCGTGACTCGCGTCTACCTGGCCCGGCATGGGCGCACCGCACTCAACGCTGATGGGCGTCTGCGCGGGCTCAGTGACCCTCCACTCGACGAGGTCGGTAGGGCCGAAGTCTCCCGACTCGCCAATGCGCTGGCTCCACGACGCCCCG
Organism: Mycobacterium sp. MUNTM1; assembly: GCF_054660795.1. Classification (NCBI taxonomy): domain Bacteria; kingdom Bacillati; phylum Actinomycetota; class Actinomycetes; order Mycobacteriales; family Mycobacteriaceae; genus Mycobacterium; species Mycobacterium sp. MUNTM1. Next base: position 64,280 of record NZ_BAAGDE010000020.1, on the reverse strand, counting down.
CCACGGTGCTCTGCAGCCCTCTGCAACGAGCGGTGGCCACCGGGCAGGCTATCGGCGCCGCTGCGGACGCGCCGGTCACCATCGACGCCCGGCTCATCGACCGCGACTACGGGTCCGTCACTGGTCATCGGCGCGAAGAGGTCGAACGCCGTTACGGCAGTGTTGATTCCGCGCCCGGTGTGGAAAGCCGGGCGGCTCTCGCCGATCGCGCTCGGCGAGCGTTTTTCGAACTCGTGGGTGAATTCAGGCGCGGGCCGCTCGTGTTGGTCTCACACGACGCGTTCAATACCGCTCTACTGGCGCAGTTAGATCCGTCACTAGAGCACATCACGCAGCGCACGGCGTGCTGGAATCAGCTCAGCCTGATCGAGGGAGTATGGCAGGTGGACTGTTATGACGTTGTCGCGGAGTAACTCTGGCCGGTTGGGCCCCCCTGATTGAAGTAGGTCATCAGGATGTCTTCGGCGCGATGATATTGCAGTGAATCCACCCACAAGCGATGAATGGGCGCACGCGCCCGATAACCTGCGCGCCCGCCCGGAGTAGCCACGTACCCGCCGACGTCAGCGCTGGCAAGCGCAGCCAACACCGGAGCGATATCGTGGGCCTCCAAGTCGGCCAACTCTGCCCAGTAGCTCGCGAAGACTCCGTTGTCGGTGCCGCCCGGCGGTAGCCAGAACGCCATGTCCAACCGCGCCGGCTTGACGACGCGACGCAGCGGTGAGCTCACGATAACCCTTGAGATAATTGACGGGACATGTATTCTCCCAGCGCAGACCGCAGGGGCTATTGGCACTAGTCTGCGGTTTCGGCGAGCCCCACCGCCTTCTCCCATCATGGCCCGCTACGGGGCGATTCGCCACCGAATCTCAACGATGGTTGCGCTGAAGCTTGACCTGCCATTAATATCGCTGACAGGTGATGAGGCTCACCTTCAACCGCCATACGGCTAATGGCTTCTACCCACTGAGTAGGTCAGGGTAGAAGGCGGGGAAAATTGGCGTGGAGCCCGAACGTTGGTGAAGTCAGCGTCTGCCATTCATGGCATCAGCGCATCCGGTTGTGTCCTTCAGCAGTACATACGGTTGTCAGCAAGGGGAATGCGTACGCTTCAACCAGCTTGTTGCACTTGCTAAATCCTTGGCCCGCATTTCACGCCGGCCAGTTGGGTGCGGGCAGATCAACCGGACGCAAGACGCGAAGCTGCTCGAGCGATGAGTGCTCACACAGTGACGCACACCTTGGTGGGCTGTGCGACGGCCCGACGTCTTCAATTTGTCGGTTGTTGCCGACTGGGGCCAGAACTAGCTTAGGCGCAACGGGTTCGGCTACCGCGGCGCGGAAGCATCACTGGCCAGATCAGCCCGCGCGCCCCGTGTCCCAGGTGAATCATCCACGTGCGCAACCTCCGGTGACCAGGGAAAGGAAAATCCATGTCGTTTGTCACGACACAACCCGAAGAGCTGATTGCCGCAGCGGCCAAATTGGCGGGTCTGGGTTCGGCGCTGAGTGCCCAAAACGCCGCAGCTGCCCCGCCGACTACCGGAGTGATACCTGCTGCCGCAGACGAGGTATCGGCACTGACAGCGATGCAGTTCGCCGCCCACGCAACCATGTATCAGGCGATGAGCGCTCAAGCGCAGACAATCCACGAGTCATTCGTGTCGACGCTGACAACTAGCGCCGGCAGCTATGCGGCGACCGAAGCCGCCAACACTGTCGCCACCATGTGAGTAGGGAAGCCGATGCTGGGGTTCGAAGCGCTGCCTCCCGAAATCAACTCCACCAGAATGTATTCCGGCCCCGGTGCGGGCCCGCTCATCGCCGCCGCCACGGCGTGGGACACGCTGGCCCTCGAGCTATCGCCGGTCGCCGCTGGATACGGATCCATCATTACGGAACTGGCCGGCAGCCGGTGGCTGGGGCCAGCGTCGGTAGCAATGGCCGCCGCGGCGCTGCCCTACGCGGGCTGGCTACATGCCAGCGCGACCCAGGCCGAGCACACTGCCGCCCAGTGTAAAGAGGCCGCCGCAGCCTACGAACTCGCCTTCTCGATGACAATGCCGCCGCCTGTGATCGCCGCCAACCGTACTCTGTTGATGACGCTGGTCGCGATCAACTTCTTCGGACAAAACACCCCGGCGATCGCGACCACCGAATTGCACTACGTCGAAATGTGGATCCAAGACGTGGCTGCGATGTATGAATACGCAGGATCCCCAGCGGCGGCAAGCAGGTTGGCGTCATTCAGCCAGCCCCAGTTGACTACCGAACCAGCCGGTTTGGCCGCCCAACACGGCGCCGTCGTGCACGCCGCCAGCACTGCCGCAGGCAGTCATCAGCTGACCCTGTCACAACTCGTCTCCTGCAGCGTCAGCGATCTCGCGGCCAAGTCACGCACTCCACACGTCGTACCTCGCTCACCGGCGGCCGGATGAGACCAACATGAGGTAGCATTGACCCAGGCGATGAAGCTCGCCTCAACCGCCGCACCCGGCTAATGGCTTCTACCGCGCGAACGACTCACGGTAGAAGGCGGGTGGGGCAAATGGCATGTCAGGCAAGCGAGCTGACGTTTCGCTGCGGCGCAGAGATCGCCGCTGACGCTTCGGCGAACTCTGATCGACCGTTTCCTTCGCCCACCGTTCGCGACGATTCTCTGCACGGCGCGCCACGGCAGCCCCTACCCGCCGGACGATATCAATGCCATTGGGGCGCAGCCCCAAAGCCGCCGCGACCGTTGCCTAAGCAATACCTCGCCGACCGAGCTGTTCTAGCTGACGAAGCGAACATCCGGTCGCTCCAATGGATTTCTAGAGCATCGCCGATGGCCGCTGCAACCGCGGCCGCGTCCACCCCGACAAGCACCGGACTATTTGCCGGCGCGGCCCAGCCCTCAGCGCCGACCTCTCGCGCGGATCGCGGCGAGCGCCGCGGCGCGTCGGGCAATTACCGTGCAGGCCGGGGTCATTCACGAGCAGTATACGGCCGCATCGACGGCTCCCGTGTGAGCTCAGCTGCACATCCAGCCACCGACACGGCCTCGAGACATCAGGGAGGTTGTTGATGTTGGATTTCGGGGCGCTTCCGCCCGAGATCAACTCCGGGCGGATGTACGTCGGCGCGGGATCGGGACCGTTGCTGGCCGCTGCAGCGGCATGGGATGAATTGGCCGCGGAATTGCACAGCACAGGAGCGTCATACAACTCGACTATCCAGACCCTTTCGGCGGGCCCCTGGACGGGTCCGTCCTCGATCGCCATGGCGGCCGCGGCGGCCCCATATGTGGCGTGGATTCACACGACGGGCGCGCAAGCCGAGCAGGCGGGCGCGCAGGCGAAGATCGCCGCGGGCGCCTACGAGACGGCGTTCGCGGCCACCGTGCCGCCGCCAGTGATCGCGGCCAACCGCGCCCTGCTCGCAACCTTGGTCGCTACCAACATCCTGGGGCAAAACACCCCGGCGATCGCTGCCACTGAAGCCCACTACGGGGAGATGTGGGCGCAGGACGCCGCCGCCATGTACGCCTATGCGGCCTCCTCGGCCGCCGCGTCGCAGCTGACGCCATTCACCGAGCCGCCCAGGACTACCAACGAATCGGCCGCACCGACGCAAGCCGCCGCGGTCAGCCACAGCACCGCCCAGTCCAGTTCGAACACGGCCACGCAGGTATCCCAGCTCAGCAGCACGCTGCAGCCTGCGGTACAGGCCGCGACACCGGCGGCTGCTGATCCGTCATCAGGCAGTGGACTTACTGTGCCGCCGGTCATTACCAACTGGAACGAGTTTTGGTCGGTCGTTACCGGCGTGTACTCCCCGCAGTCGTGGTCCACCATTCCCGGCGGTCCATTCCTGTCGTTTGGGCAGGCGTACGCCTGGGGCCAGAACGGGCAGGGCGCCGCCGCGTATCTGGCCGGGCCGAAAGCCATCTCGGGGGCGTTGGCACCGCTGACCAGTGGCGCCGCTGTCAAGCCAATGCTGAGCTCGAGCATTGGCGCTGGACCGGTGTCGGGGGCGATGGGCAAAGCGGCCCTGGTCGGCAGCATGTCGGTGCCGCAGGGCTGGACTGAAGCGGCCCCGGCAATCAGGACACTGGCCCAGGTGTTCCCCACCAACGCGGCGGCCGCTCCTGCCGCCTCGCTGGCCGGCGAGGAGGGCGTCTTCAGCCAGATGGGGTTATCCAGCCTGGCCGGACGCGCCGTCGCCGCCAGCGCGACCCGTCCGGCGGGTGGCGCCGGCGCGGCGGGCAGTTCGCTGGGCGGCGTTGTGACCGACGCGGATCCGGCCGCGGCCACCATCATCGTGATCCCATGCGTCGAGGAGTGATTCCAATGACCAAATCCCCTGGCAGCCAACCGCTATCGGCTCATACGCCCGCCAGCAGGTAAGGGGTACGCCCATGTTTTATGGAGCCTTTCCGCCGGAGTTCAACTCGGGCCGGATGTATGCCGGCCCGGGCGCTGGGTCGCTGGTGGCCGCGGCCACGGCCTGGGAGAACCTGGCCACCGAGTTGCAGTCCACCGCGACGGCGTATTCGTCGGTGATCTCGAGCCTGTCCGCTGGGCCGTGGGTGGGCCCGTCCTCGATCGCTATGGCGGCCGCGGCCGCGCCCTACGTGGCCTGGATGCAGCAGACCGCGGCCCAGGCCTCCACATCAGCGCTCCGGGCCAGCGAGGCCGCGGCAGCCTATGAGACGGCATTCGCCGCGCACGTGCCGCCCCCGGTGATCGCCGAAAATCGGGCCTTGCTGGCCCAGCTGGTCGCGACCAACTTGTTCGGGCAGAACACCGCCGCGATTGCCGCGACTGAGGCGCAGTACAGCGACATGTGGGCCCAAGACGCCGAGGCGATGGACACCTACTTCGCGTCCTCTGCAAGCGCTTCCAACGGCTTGGACCAGTTCACCGATCCACCACAAACCACCAATGAGGCGGCCGCACCGATGCAGGCGGCCGCGGTGTCCAACGCCACCAGCACCGCGACCGGCGGCGTCACCAAGGCCGTGTCAGACGCGGCGACCACCACCTTGCCCTACAGCGGGCCGTTTTCCATCCCGGCAAACCTCGCCTACCTCTATCAAACGTTCATGACGGACCTGTTCAACACCGTCCCCGGAGGAGCCGACTTCTACACGGCCATGTACAACGCGGTAAAGGTGCCGCTGGGCCTGACCACGCAGTTCAACGACATCGGCTTGCTGATCAACTTCCCGCTCTCCCAATGGCTCAAGTTCGCCCCGCCCGCCGCCTACGGCGCGCTGCCCAAGGACGCGTTGGGAGCCGGGCTGGGCGGGTTGGGGTTTGGTCGCGGCACGCTATACAGCGCAGTCAGTCCGGCGGCAGGCTTTGGACGCGGCACTCTGGTCGGGGCGTTGACCGTCCCACCGAGCTGGGCTTCGGCCACGCCGGCGATCAGGACGGTGGCCGCCGCCTTGTCGGCCGCCGGGCCCGAAGCGATACCGGCGCGCGCCTTAGGCGAAGGCAGCCTGTTCAGTTCCATGGGTATGGCGGGGATGCTTGGAAGCGCCCTCGGCGCCGGCGGGCCCACGGTGGCGCGCGCCGGCGTCCGAAACCGCATGACGCCGATTAAAGATCTCAAAGACAAGCAATCACCAGAGCAGCTGAAGCGTCTGGTTGCGCAGATCTCGGAGAAACCCGAAACGGTGCAACACCACAACGTCGATCAAGAAGGTCTTGACGCGCTGCTCGAGCAGCTCGCGAGAAAGCCCGGCATCCACGCGGTACACCTGACAAAGAAAAACAAGTCCAAAACTCTGTCGGCTGACGCAGACACCCAGTCAGGTTAAGCGCGAGACGATTAGGAGTTTGACGAGTGATGAGATTGGTTCTGGCGCTACTAGGCGTTTCCGCCGTGATCGGCCTGGCCCCGCCGGTGTACGGCGATCCTATTCCTGAGCCGGACGGCGACGACGGGGCCTTCATCGCCGCGCTGCGCCAAGCCGGTTTCAGTTTCGCCAGCCCGGATGCGGCCGTCGGGGCGGGTAGAGCGGTGTGCTCGTGCTTGAACAATGGTGAGTCGGGCCTCGAGCTGGTCCACGATGTGAAAATCCACAATCCCGGAATGGATATGGAGCAGGCATCGAATTTCGCCTTGATCTCCGCGAAATTCTACTGCCCCCACCAACTCTCCAAAGCCTGAAGGCACAACCTGGCGCAACCACGAGCACCCCGCGCTGATCTCGGGTAGCATCGCGGTTACGGCGATGAAGCTCGCCGCAACCGCCGCGCCGGCTGATGGCTTCTACCAACGAATGACTCACGGTAGAAGGCGGGTGAGCGCACAATGGCGGGCTTTACCAGCATCCTTGATCCCGGCACTGGTGGTACGCGAAGCAGCTCCCCACCACCGGACCTCTTCACCGATCTGCACCTTGATCAGATCCTGGCCGCGGCGACGGCCGGATATGGCGACAGTGACATCGCAAGTACTTTCTGTGCACCCCTGCATGGCCTGCGCGCAGTGCAATACCGCCAGCAGGTGTTCACTGACCTCGAAGACGGACAAACACGCTCAGCGATACAGAAGTTTGTTGACGGCATGCGCGCGATGCGGGGTCGGCTCAACGTGGCCAGGAATGCCTGGCATCGGCTGCAGCGCCAAGGATGGCTGATCGCCGCGATTGAAAGCTATTGCCGCACCGTGGAACTGCTGCGCGATGAGCTCGCCGACACCCCCATGCGTTCTTCGGGTCTGCGCAACTTTGCTGAACACCTCACGGGCTATGTCGATAGCGAGGTTTTCACCACGCTGGTCGCCGAAACCCAGACGATGCGCGAGCAGCTGCACACCGTGCGCTACCTGGTGCACATCGAGGGCCTGCAGGTACACGTCGAAAAGTTCGACGAACAAACGGATTACAGCTCCGCCATCGCTGAAACGTTCGAACGTTTCGCCACCGAGGTCAGCAAGGACTATCGAGTGGCCCTTCCCGAATTCAACGACATGAACCACATCGAGGAGCAGATCCTCGAATGTGTGGCCAAACTGCATCCGGAGGCCTTTTCCGCGCTGGATCACTTCAGCCGGCGACACGAACACTTTATCGAACCGACCATCGCACGGTTTGAGCACGAGATTCACTTCTATCTGTCCTATCTGGCCTTCATCGGCCGCTTCCGCGCGGTCGGGCTTCGGTTTTGTTACCCGGAGCTGACCGACGATCCCGGCGTGATGGACGTCGCCGATGCGTTCGACGTGGCGCTCGCCATCAACGCCGTGCAAGAGGATGATCGCCCCGTCACCAACGACTTCTATCTGTCGGGATCCGAGCGCATCTTTGTTGTGACCGGCCCAAACCAGGGCGGTAAAACAACTCTTGCCCGAACCATCGGCCAAAACGCCTACCTGGCCTCGCTGGGCTGCCCGGTCCCTGCCAGTAACGCCAGGCTGACCTTGCCCGACCAGATCTTCACTCACTTTGAGCGACAAGAAGACCTCTCGACACTTCATGGAAAGCTCGACGATGAGCTGGTCCGCATTCATGACATCCTCTCGCGCGCAACCGATGCCAGCATCATCGTCATGAATGAAAGCTTCTCGTCGACGACCGTCAACGATGCCCTGTTGATTGGTCGAGAGGTACTCGAACGAATCATCGCGCTGCGCTGCATCGCGGTCTATGTCAGTTTCCTCGATGAGCTTTCCGCACTGGATCCGGTGTGCGTGAGTATGGTAGGCGACGTCGCGCAAGACGATCCAACGCAGCGAACGTTTAAGTTCACCCGCCGCCCCGCGGACGGTCTGGCGTATGCCGCAGCGCTCGCCGACAAATATGGGCTAAGCTATGACGCCCTGGGGCGAAGGATCAGCCAATGAGAGTACGACTTCTCCACCCACTCCACGACCCCGATCTCTCTCCACGACTTCCGTGGCGATTGCAAGACCTCGTCGATGACGACTTGGAGCTGCGGCGCGTCTACCAAGCCATGGCTGGCGGTGATGAATTCTTACTTGACACCGCGAAAAAGATCGTGCCGCTTGCGGTTACCGATCCCGACGTCATCGTCTACCGTCAACAAGTCCTGGCTGACTGCCTGGCTAATCGCGCTGTGGTGCAGCAGATGTACGATGTCGCCGTCGACGGCGTCGAGGTTCGGCGCAAGGTGTTCCTCGGCGGGTTGATGTCGCGTGACCCGCAAGTTATCCTGCGCCGCTCGGTCAGAATCCTGGAACTGCTGGTAGAGAACCTGCGGCAGATGCGGGCTCTGTGCGACGAACACGGCGACAGATTTAGCTCGCCGGGGTTTCGGCAGCTGCTGGACATGATTGCCACTCAGATCTGCAACGAGTACCTCGACCAGCTCGATGCCGACCTTCGGGAGTTGCATCTACCACGCGGCGTGATGCTCAGCGCTGCACTGGGGCCGGGCAATAAGGGCACCGGCTACCTCCTGCACCAGCCGCCCCGCCGCAATTGGTGGGACAAATTAACCGGAAGTCACAGTGGCAGTTGTGGGTTCGTCGTTGACGACCGTGACGAGAACGGCGCCAAAGCGCTCACCGAGTTGGCCGGACGCGCCATCAACGATATCGCCAACACCGTCACTCGATCCGCCGATCACGTCGAGGGATTCTTCGGCCGGCTACGCACCGAACTGGGCTTCTATTTGGCATGCAGCAACCTCTACGAAAAGCTCACGACAGCGGGTGCGCCTACCTGCTTTCCGATTCCCACACCCGTGGTCCCGGCGCAGTTCTGCTGCCGCGACCTGCGCGACGTGGCGTTGTGCTTGACCGCCGCGCAACCGGTGATCGGAAACGATATCGAGGCGCAAGGGAAAGCATTGATCGTGATCACTGGGGCCAATGAAGGCGGAAAGTCGACGTTTCTGCGCAGCGTCGGCGCTGCGCAGGTGATGATGCAAGCCGGCATGTTCGTCACCGCCACCTCCTTTCAGGCCAACATTCGTGACGCCGTCTTCACGCACTTCAAGCGCGAAGAAGACGACACCCATGCCCACGGCAAGCTCGACGAGGAACTTGCCCGCATGAGCGACATCGCCGACGTGGTGGGCTCGACATCACTGCTGTTATGCAATGAGTCCTTCGCCTCGACCAATGAGCGAGAAGGGTCGCAGATCGCGCGAGATGTCATCCGCGCCATGGTGGAAAGCGGAGTTAAGGTCGTGTTCGTGACCCACCTCTACGATCTCGCGCACCAGCTCAGCTCACAAGACAACCCGAGCTATCTTTTCTTGCGTGCCCAACGCCGCGACGACGGGCAGCGGACCTTCCAGGTCGCGCCGGGACAACCGGAGCCCACCAGCTATGGCCAGGACTCATTTCTCCGGGTATTCGGCGACACCGCGGGCCGCAACATCCGTCACCAAACCGTATCGTCCGGCTGACTCCTTTGCGTCAGGAACGCGACGGGCGCAACATACCCGCAACCACGACGGCGAGCACCATCCACACGGCGGCATACACGAAGGCAGCTTCTGCGCTCACCACGGTGTAAAGCACCCCGGCCACGACTGTCGCCACCACGTCGCCCACCGCTTGAACAGCCCCAAGCACGCCGAATCCCGAGCCGCGCAGATGATCTGGAAGGAGCTGGGAAACGACGGCTGACTGCGTCGGTTCGGCCAGCCCGATACCGGCACCGGCCAACGAAAAGGCCAGCCCCACGACGAGCGCACTGTGTGACCCGACCGCAAACATCAGATAGGAAACCACGTAAACTCCTGCACCCGCGGCAAAGACCGTGCGCGGCCCAGTCCTGTCATACCATCTGCCCGCCGCCAGCGATGCTCCCGTGGCCACGATGTTGTGGGCGGCATAAACCAGAATTGCCAGCGACGCCGCGGCGGTGATGGTGCGTTGCGGCGAGCTCAATAATTGGGTGGCGCGAAGGATCAGCAGCGTGGCCGTGAGGTTCCCGAACTCAAACACCGCCACTGGCAACAGCGCCCGCAGCATCCCGGCGTCGCGTAAAGCGGCGAACTCCAATCGTCGCCCGGCGGAACGACTGCCCGAAGAGATTGTCCGCCGAGATTGCCGGGCGGCCACCGTGATCGCCACGGCGGCAAACAAACCGGGAATAGCGGCGAGAAAAAGCGCCGGCCGTACGCCGAGCCAGGCCACTAACCCCGCGGCCAATAAAGGACCTGCGACCGCACCGAGATTGTCGCCCGCGCGTTCGAGACCAAATGCCCGCCCATGCGCGGACTCTGGGCTCAGCGACGCCAACAGCGCGTCACGCGCCGGGGACCGCAGACCACGAGACAGCCAGGCAAAAGCGCGCAGCACGCCGACCTGCCACACCGTCATGGCCGCCCCGATCGCGCCGGTCGCCAATGCGGTACCGAGGTAACCACCCGAGGCGGCGCGTCCGCGTTTGTCGGGATCGTTCGCGAGTGGGCCACCCACCAATTTCATGATTCCGATTAAGGCGTCACTGATTCCGTCGATGATGCCAAGTGCGGCTGCTGATGCGCCTAGCGTGCCGGTCAGGAAGGCGGGCAGGACCGACGTCGTAATCTCGTGACCGGTGTCGGAGAAGAAGCTGGACGCACCGACCGCACCGACCCCGGCGGTGAGCCAATTTTTTTGGGCTTCGTCGTCTCGTTCACGGCGGCCGTCGTCGGCGTCAGCGGTCATATCTTGCAGGTAAGCATGTTTGGGCCCTCAGGACAACCCGATCGACGGGAGATGCGGGCGGTCGGGCGCTATCGGGTTGTCGCAGCGAAACCTGGCTGCATGGTGGGCGTGCGGCGCTGCGGCCCGTCGGCGTTGTTCGGGGCAGGTTAGTCCCCTCGGGGCGAAGTCGCTTTGGCGCCAATACAATACGGTCGCGTCGAGCATGCATAAAAACCTCATTCGTCCGTGAACAGTGCTTACCAAATCGGGCTAGGCGACATGGGCCACTCCGGCGCGGCCGACGCGACCAGCGATGCTTACCCAGCCGCGGGAACTCCAGCGAGTATGGATGACTGACCCTTTGCCTTGGGTGATGGTCAGATCTCGGCTGAGCTGTTCGCTCAGGCGGATAGCCGCAGTACCCGTGGCTTCGTCTTCCTGAACTCCAAGCTCGGGGGCAAACGATCGCGAGCGCAGCTGCCCGGCGTCGCGGTCGATCCATGCCCACACGTAGTGCGGGAAGTCATCGAAATAGTCACTGGGGTCGGCGTCGATGACGTCCTGAGGTGAAATCAGTTCGTGCATCACAAATTCAGGAGTCCATTCAGCGAAGGCCCGGATCACCGCAAGTTGTGCGGTGTAATCGACTTCGACGACGCCGACTGGGAGCCGCAGGCTTCGAACGGGGGTCTCGCGGTCTCGCAGCCACCATGCGGCCCCCACGACAGGATGGCCAACGAACGGCGATTCAACCGTGGGGGTGAAGATGTGAGCTGTAGCTGTCGGATGCCCCGCCTTAGGCAGATCAACGAAAATGGTCTCGCTGTAGCCTAGTTGGGCAGCAATGCGTTGACGGTCGGCATCTGCCACGCTCGCCGCGTCAACCACGCCGAGTAGGTTGCCGAATTTGCCTTCACTGTCGGTGAATACCCGCAGCACGGTCACGTCGATAGGCATCGGCGCCAGCCTCCTTCCTTCTGTGCTTGCTCTTACCAGCATGCAGTTATTGGGTACCGAGTGCGCCGAGTAGGTAGGCGATCAGCACAACCAGGAATACGTACAGCAGATACACGTTGACGTCGCCCGACTGGATGGGGGTTACCAGATGCGCGCAATACTGCACGGCACGTGTGATGGGGCGATAGAGATAGCGTTGGAATAGCGGAGTGACCTCGGATTCGTAGTGCACTGGCCCGGAGCGCCCGGCAGGTTCGTCGGATGCGCGCTGCACAGTGATGCTGGGTTGATAGAGGCGATCGAATGTCACTCTGACCGGCGCTGCGAATGTCATGGCCGAGTACTGCATTCGTGGCTTGAACGCGATGATCCCGCCGTCCCACACCGGAGTTTGCCGACTGGGCGTTTTAGGACGGCCCGCCGCATGAATTGCCATCGGCACGATCAAGGTGGCGAGTAGGAATGCGGCAAGGTAGGTGGGGGAGGACGCCGAGAAGTTGGTGTTTGCCGGAATAATGGTGAGTTTGCCGATCAGTACGCGGGGCAGTAAGTCCACCGAGGTAACACTGACTACAGCGCTGCCCAGCGCTGTAATCACCAGGGGGGCACCGACTCCGAGCGCCACACAGCCTGACGCCAAAAGCGCCGCGCCGAATACAGGCTGGGCGGATTCGGTGGCGTCGGCCGCGTCCGCGGTCCGGGGCATGCCCAAAAAGGGGATCCCGAAGGCGCGGACGAAAGCGCACACGGCCAGGCCCCCGGTGAGTCCCAGACATGCGGCGGCCACGACAATCAAGATGCCCACAAGGTGACTCGGGATCCGAAAGCCCTGAAACAAGCCTTGAAAAATCAGCCATTCAGAGACAAAACCGTTGAGCGGGGGCAGAGTCGTAATGGCGAGGGTGCCGATCATGCTGAGGATCGCGGTGCGTGGCAGCCGATGGATCAGGCCGCCGAGGCGATCCATGTTGCGGGTGCCGGTGGCGTGCTCGATCACGCCGGCTTCCAAGAACAGCAGCGTTTTGTAAAGGCCATGGTTAACAACGTGATAGAGCGCGGCCAGCAGCAAAAACGCGCCCAAGGCGGTTTGCCCGTAGGAGGTGAACGTCATGCCGGCCCCGACCGCGATGGCAATGACGCCGATGTTCTCAATCGTAGAGTAGGCGAGAAACTTCTTGATATCGCGTTCGGTGAGTGCGTACAGGATGCCCAGGACCGCGGTGAGAGCGCCCAGTCCCGTGGTGACCAGACCCCACCATGGCGGCCCACTTTTAAGTAGCGTGGTGGTAAACAGCAGGATGCCGTAGACGCCCAGTTTGACCACCATTCCGGACAAGAAGCCCGACCCGTCGGCAGGTGCCACCGGATGCGCCTCGGGCAGCCACACATGCAGCGGTACGAGACCGGCTTTGAACCCAAAGCCGGTCAGCGCCAGCATAAATACGGCGTCTCGGATTCCTGGTGAGAGGTGCATTGAAGATGCCGCGATCACGGCGAAATCGGTGCTGCCGGCGTGGGCGGCGAGCAGCAGGAAGGCCGCGACGATCAGTCCGAAACCGATCTCGGAGAGCGCCAGGAACCAGAATGCGCCCGCGGCGACGTCGTCTCGATGGTGATGGCGCAAGACCATCAGGTAGCTCAATAAAGCCATCGATTCCCATGCCACCAGGAACACCACGACCGTGCCGGCGAGCAGTACGGTCAGGGTGGCCAGCAGCGCCAGGTGATAGATCGCGAGATACAGCGAGGTGCCTCGGCCGCGCGGATGGTATCGAGGTACATAGCAGGCGATTGCCATCGCGACGGCGCCGAGCACTACGACGAACACACCTGCCAGCGGGGTTAGTCGCAGCGTCACCGCGCCCACCATGTCGTTGCCGCCCAAGGTCTTCGACACCGACCCGGACTGCAGGAACAACATTCTGACCCCGCCGATGATCGTGGCCAGGCCACCCACACCACCCAACGTGGGCGAAATGCGTCGCGCTCCCGGACCGGAGAACACCGCCGTGATCGCCGCCCCAGCCCACAGCAGGGCGGCTGTGCCGAACATGACCCATGCGGTCATGGCGGATCACCGTCATCCACAAATGACATCGTGGACACCTTGTCGGCGAGCCGACCCACCGCGACCAGCAGCGCGTGGAGCAGTGCCAGGGGACTGGGTGGGCAGCCAGGCACATAGACGTCGACGGGCAGCACGGCATCGAGTGCTCCGTGAACGATCGGATCTGAGGGATAGACGCCGCCGAGGGCGCAGGCGCCGACGGCCATCACGAGCTTGGGCTCAGGCATGGCCTCGTAGGTTTTGTGCAGCGCGACGTCGAATGCGCGCACGGCGGGACCGGTCACCATGAGAATATCGGCGTGGCGCGGGGCAGGGGTAAAGAAAAATCCCAGCCGGTGCAAATCGTAATGCGGTGCGCTCAACAGCCGAATTTCTTGTTCGCACACCGCGCATGAGCCGGTGTCGACGGTCCTGATATGTAAACTGCGGCCAAACATCTCGCGGACACCACGGCGCAGATTCTCCGCGGCCCTACCGATGTCCGCTTCGGTCAGCGGGTCTGGGCCTCCGCTGCGCGTCGGTGCTGCCATGAAAGAGCCTTTCGTGGGTGGCGATCTGCGTTAGGGGATATACGGGATGTACTGGCCGATGGTCCGGGATATTTCGATATAGAGCGGGATTCCGATGGTGACGTTGTAGGAGAACGTCAAACCCAGCGACGCCGCCAAAGGTAGGCTCGGGCTGGCCTCGGGGATCGCCAGTCTCTGGACAGCCGGAACGGCGATATAGGATGCCGCACCACACAGCACCGCGAACAGCACATAGGTGCCAGGTCGAAACTCAGTGTGAGTGAAGTAGGCATACCCCCGGGCGACCACGATACCCAGCGTCGCGAAGATGTTGGGCGCCACGAGACCGAAGAAGACAAAGCCAACACCGGCGGACTTGAGATCCTTCAACGTGCGTGAGGCCGTCATCCCCATCTCCAGCAGGAACAGGCACAGCGCGCCCTGAAAGGCTGACACGAAGAAGGTGTCGTCGTCATGAATGACCTTCTGGCCCTGCAGGCCACTGATGAAGCCGACGATGACGGCGCCGATCAGCAGACACAGCCCCGGGTTGAGCAAAACCTCCCGCAGTGTGGCTCTATTGCTATGTCGCACAGAGTCATCGCCGTCCGGTGGCCCCGCGGGATGATCGCGTCGTCCCAGGGATGTTTCTCGCTCTAGGCCGATCCCGCGTGGCTGCCCGGTCTCCAGGCTTTGGCCCAGGGATGGTTGGGCCGCCGTGCCAGGCCCCGGGCTCACGGGCGCCGGCGTGGTGTAGCCGGCTTCACCGGGCATGTTTCCGTCGGCGTCCATTCCCCGGTTGCGCAGCCGCGCCACCAAATACAGCGCCACCAGGCAGCCGGGAATCTCCATGATGGCCAACATGACTGGCATGTAGGCGTCAAAAGCGATGCCAATGCTGGTGAGCACGGCCACGCAGGTGGCGAAGGTCCCCGCCGAGTCGGACCCGTAATAGCCCGCGACCGTTGCGCGGTCGATCCGGCGCATCCCGGTCAGGTGGTTGAGCAGGAAGTACGCGATGGTTCCGATGAGGAAGTTCAAGATGAAGCCTGCCGCCATGAATCCCGCGATGCGCCCGACGCTCGTGGGGTTGATCTCGGCGAGCTCTTCGCCGCCGTGCCAGCCGATGGCTATCAGCAGGTACATGGTCAGCCCTTGGTAGATCACGTAGGGGAATTCGAACCGCACCTTCAGGATGGGGATCAGAAACCCGAAGTAGAAGAACAACAACAGGGGCTTGAACAGGTTGTGGGTAAAGTTCTGCCAGAACTCGTAAAGCATCGGTTGCTCCTCGTAGCTGCCGTCCTGAACCAGTCATCTGTGGGCGCCGGCGCCGTATGTCACCTCACGGGTCTCCGCGCGGTGCTGGGATCCGGTCGCGGTCACCGCCTACTTCGTGTTGACGGTGCCGATGGCCTGGGCCATGGCCACCGCTATTGCTTATGCGAGGCCGGACCAAGTGGACGTCGGGAATAGGCACAAGGGTGTTTGCCCATCGCAGCGATCCGCGGCGGTCTAGTGGGTGATGGGGGTGGCGGCGCGCGGCGCCTGAGACGGTCATCGCTTCGGTCATGAGAGTTCCTCCCTTACAGCAGGTTTAGGTAACGTAATGCGCTTAACAAGGTGTCCGCGGGCGGTGGCCGACAGTTCGAAAACCCTGCTGGGCTGCACCGCGGCTGGTGCCGCAGTCCAGCAGCGCCCGCAGGCTGTGCAGGCACCGACGTCGTAGATCAGCACCTGTCCGTCACGTCGCAGTGCCGAACTCGGACATAGTTCGACTAGGCGCTCGGCCAGCGCGGTATCCAGCAGCGAGGCGTCAAACACCGGCGGGGTGGGCAGCTCATGTGTCCAGGGTTCTGGCGCGTCGCGCGGATAACGGGTAGTCGCCACCCCACGGCGCAACCCCCGAAGAAACCACAGCGCCATCAGCGTGCCCTGCCGGCTGCGGTAAGCCAGAAGCTGGCCTCGATGATCGGAATATCGGTGAACACGTTTTGGGAGCGCGCGCCATCTCCGAAGGCGCGCCAATTACGCACGGCTGCTGGGCGTAGCCTGCCCCGACGAATCCGTCCGTCCGAATCGAGTTCGACCCACGCCAGTGCCTCACCCCGCGGCGATTCTGCCCAGCCGAGCCCGGATCCCGCGCTCACCGGGATCGCCGCCGGTTGAACATCAAAGCCGCAATCGGGTACAGCGAGGTCCTTGATCAGCCGTACTGCTGCGCTGATCTCAGCCAAAAACACGTGATAGCGGGCCCGCACGTCACCGCTGTCGGCACAGGCAACGTCGACGGGATACTCGTCATAGGGGGGCTGCAGATGATCACAGCGTGTATCTACAGCCAGCCCGCTTGCCCGCGCTACCGGGCCGACGAGGCCCAGCGAACTCGCCTGGGACGTGGTGATGAGACCGGTGGCCTCTAAACGGTCGAGAAAGGAGTTGGTGCTGTTGAGCGCGTCGGTTGCATCCCGTAAATCGGCACACACCGCGCGGGTTTCGGTGCTGAGTCCGCGTAGATCGACTCCGCGGGTAACTCCGCCGATATCGATCACGCCGAACAGATAGCGGTGTCCGAAGAATCGTGCGCCTATCCGCAGGAGCTGTTCGAGGATGACTTCGATCTGTGCTTGGGCCACCGCCAGGCCGGTGGACTGACACAGCGCTGCGATCGCAGCGACGTGGTTGTAGATCCGTTCGAGTTCTACTGCTGCAGCGCGGATTCTGCTGGCAGCGGGTGCGACGGAGATGCGAAGCGCCTTTTCGATGGCAGCCGCGAACGCCCACGCATGAGACGCCGCCGAGAGGCCTTCGGCTCGTTCCACTAGAAATAGCGCTTGGCGTGGCTGCATTCCGCGTATTCGCCATTCGATGCCGCGATATTTGTGCCAGGTGAATAGGTAGAGGTCGACCACTTCTTCACCGCTGGTGACCAAGCCGTAGTACAACGATTCGAAGCCCGCCGCGCGTACCGGCCCGAAGGGGAATTCGAACGCTGCTCCGCCGACGGTATGCGGGGCGCGGATATCTGCGGCTTCGCGGGGGGGCGTTCGACCCAGTCGCGGGAAGTTGGCATCGGCGTGGGGAGGCAGCGCTACTCGGTTCAGCGGTCCGCCATCGGCTGGCCGTAACCCGAATTGCTCGTAAATCTCGCATTCCTCCACGAATGCCGCAGGCTCGACCGAAGACAGCGAAGGATATTCTTCGGTGGGGCAGTAGGTTTCGGTCACTAAGTACCGGTGTGCATCGACATCGAGTGCCCACACCAGACGCACGACTGGATCTGCGTGCGGCTGGTGGTCGGCGAACATGTCGGCCAGCCGGGCACTGGCACCCAGCTGTTGCACGGTGGCGGGGAGTAAATCGATGGGCACAGTGACGCGAACGACCCCGTTTGCCTGCACTACCCGTATTTGGCTGGGCAGGATGGCCTGCCAGGTGGCGCGATCAACATCGGTCATGTCAGGACCCCGATTGATGCAAGAATTGCCGTGTGTAATCCGGCAGGGATCCACAGACCAAGTACCAGCAGGGCACTCGTGCCGGTCACGAGGGGTACTGTCGCCAGCACCCGCTGCTCAGTCCCGCTGTAAGGGGCGCACACCGGAGTTTGTTCCGGCGGCGCTCCGACAACCATGGGCACCGTCCGACGAGCGAAAGCGACGAACGCAAGGACCAGTAACAGCAAGAGTGCCAAGGGAAGCCACGGCGGGCGGCCGACTAGACCCGCACGCAGAATGGTTAACTCGGACAAGAACAGTCCGAACGGGGGTGAACCGAGGATGGCGAAGACGGCAACCATAAGCACGGCTGCAGTCAGCGGTAGCGTCGCGAGCAGCCCGCGGACTTTCGTCGCATCACGGGTGCGATAGCTGAGCACAATGTCGCCGCTGGCAAGAAACAGTACCGCCTTACCAATCGCGTGATTCAGCGTGTGCAGCATGGCGCCATAACAGCCCAGTTGCCCGCCGAACCCCACCGCGATCGCGATGATTCCCATGTGCTCCACCGATGAGTAGGCGAATAGACGCTTGAAGTTCGTTGTGGTTACTAGGAATAGCGCCCCGATCAGGACGGAGGCGAACCCAAACGACAGCATCACCACCTGCACGTAATGGGCGCCCAGGCCGATGCGGGAGATGGCCAAAAAACGAATGATTGCGTACATACCGGTGTTGAGCAACGCCGCTGACAGCATCGCGCTGGTGGGGCTCGGGGCTTCCGAATGCGCGTCGGGTAGCCAGGTATGCATCGGCGCCAGGCCCACCTTGGTGCCGTAGCCGACCACCGCGAGCAGGAACGCCAATCGCAGTGCGGGATGGGATAATTCAGATGCGTGCTGGAATAGGTAAGGCCAGGTCAGCCTGAGGTTGTCGGTGAGCGCCAGGCCGGTGCCGGAGTAGAAAAGAAACATAGTGCCAACCAGGGCGATGGTGACGCCGAGAGAGGAGATGATGATGTACTTCCACGCGGCCTCCAGCGAGCTGGCTTGTGCCTCCAAGCCGACTAGCGCCGCGCTTGCCAGTGTGCTGGCCTCGATGAGTACAAACAGCATGCCCAAGTTGCCCGTACTCAGCGAGGCCAACATCAGCGCTGCGAAGGCTCCGAAGAATCCGAAGTACATGCGCACCTGCAGCGGGCTGAGCTGGCCCGAATTCTCCTGCGCCCGAAGGTAAGCAGCTGATCCGAATGAGGACAGCACCACCACCACCGATACGGTGAACACAAAGAACACGCTCGTGCTATCCAGGTAGACAAATCCCGAGAGGGCAGAAACGACGTGGTGGTGGCTGATCCACCAGAGCAGCCACACCGACAGACCGAACGAACCGCACGTGGCGCCGATAGCGACGTAGCCTGCCAACCTGGCCTTAGCGCCGGCGATAGCGGCTGCTGAGGTCGCCAGCGGTAATGCGGCGAGCAACACCACGATCGCGGTCATCCTCGTAGCTCCCTGAGTTCAGCCGAACTGGCCTCGGCGAGTTGGCGAGTCAGGCCGGAGACAAAGACGACCATGATGAGTACACCCGCGACGATGTCGAGAAAAACGCCGGCTTCGACAATGAACGGGAAGGTGGCCACCAGTGTGATCGCGCCCAGAAAGACTCCGTTTTCTACCAGTAGCCAGCCGATGAGCTGAGCGACGGTGTGGCGGCGCACCACCATGACCTCGCAACCGAGCAAAATCATCGCGGTCGACAGTGGGACCACCGCCGAGGCCACCAGGCCCTGAGGTAGTAACTGGGGTCGAATCACCAAGTAGGAGAAGGCGGTCAGCGCACCACCGAGGATGATGGCCGTGGATAAACCGGTGGACATCGCGACGTCGCGTTGAAGCTCGAGCCGCTCGATGAGGAGCCGTCGTGCGGCTAGCGGGATTCCAATCCCTTTGACGATTAAGGTGATGACCGCCAATACCCACAGTTCAACGCGGCCGAAATTGTACGCGACTACCGCGCAGGCGATCGCCAGCACAAATGATTGCGCGCCGTAATACGTGAGGTAGCGATTGAACAGCTTGGAGCCCAGACATGCGAACGCGCACAACAGCATTACCACGCCACACAGGTCAAGCAGCACACCCGCGCCCGAGGTGGCAGTCAGGCTCTCCACGCTCATGCTCCGATCACATAGGAGGTCGCGATGCCGACCAAAGCCAGCAGAAACGAGGCGCCGAGGAATTCAGCGATCCGGAAGAACCGCAACTTGGCAAACGAGGTATCGATGATGACGATCACCAGACCACACACCGCGAGCTTGGCCAGCAACGCGATAACCGCCAGCAGGCCACTGCTGATCGACTTGGCATCACCGAGGCCCCAAGGAAGCACGAACACGTTCATGAAGATCGTCGACAGCACGAAGAGCTTCATCCAGGAGCCCCACTTCACTAGGGCATAGCGCCGGCCCGAGTATTCGAGCACGCGGCCTTCCTCGATCATCGAGATCTCAATCGAACCTGTCGGGCTGTCGATCGGGATACGTCCGTTTTCCACCAAGACCAGCAAAAAGAAGGCGACCGTGCCCAGTAGATGGGTGGGCAGCACAAGCACATAGGGGGAGTTGGCGACCGCGTGATTCATCAAATACGGGTTGTCCGAGGCGGATACGGCCCCGACGGTAAAGAACACCAGGATCAGCGCGGGCTCGGCCAGGCTGCCAATCCAGCTGGCGCGGCTGGCCCCCAAACCGCCCAGCGGGCTGGCCGTGTCCAAGCCCGCGAGCGAGACAACAAACGATGCCAAGGTGAGGACAAACGCGCCGCCGATCAGGTCGGCGAGAAAGGCAAGGGGCAAAGGCTCATTGGTGATGATCGGAACGATTGCCGAGACCGTGAGGTAACAAGCGAACGCCACAAACGGTGCTCCGCGAAATACCCACGATGCCTGATCACTGACCGCGCTGGACTTGCGTAGCCACTTGGCGAGATCTCGGTAGGGCTGCAGGACGCTGGGACCGCGCTTTGACGCCACCACCGCCTCGGCGCGCGCAAGCGCCCCCGAATACAGCGGTGACAGGGCGAGGACAACCGTGCTCTGCAGGACCTGCAAGAACACAGCGGGACGCATGACCAGCTCCTACCCTGTCGGGGCGGGTTGCGTGTGTCGACAACCCACGGGTAGAAGCCATTAGCGTCATCGGGCCGGCCCAAAAAAGCCGAGCAATGAGCGCGTAGAGCGAGCCCCATCGCTTTATTGCATGTACATCAGACTCTACACACATACCTGAATCGAAAACAGCGAGACGGCCCTATTTGCTGATCGGCGCGTCGCCCGTTCACTGACAGGGGTGTTCGCGATCCTGGCCCTGTGGTGCGTTCTTTGCCCGCGCGGATGGGCGGGACCGTTTGCTGATGTGCTCGCGACGTCTGCGTGTCTCGGTCGCCGCCAACCGAGCCGTCGCACGACGAACAAACACACGACCGTGCGCACGCAAAACTGCTTCGAACAGTGTTTGCGCTGCTGGCCCAGTCGCGGTGTCGCCCAGAGGTTCACGTTTTTGAGGCTGGCCCACCGGTGGTGTTGCTGCTACCGTGAAAGCAGTCGCCATTCGCAGTTGGTGACCGGCGATGAGGCTCGTCGTTATGTGCGCTCTTGAGAGCGTTAATGGCTTCTACCCATAGTGCAGTTGGCTGGCGGGGTCTGCCTTCCAACCAGGCCGGGGGAGGAGCCGCCCGATGGACATCCGTGAGTCGCTGCACACCCGCGCCACCCAAGGTTCCGACCCAGACCGGGGAATAGTTCTCATCTCGCAGCGCCCCGCATGCTGGCGGGCAGTCGGCTCCTCGCACCGCGCGCCTCGGCGGTTGCAGATCGGCACAGCGATTCGGGGAGCAGCCGCTGCGGTCGTCATGCCCGCACCGGCCTTGACCGCTGTAACGGGATCACCACTATGCGGGTCGGGGCGAGTCCGTCGAGACCCACGGCACCAATCACCGTCTCGGTGTTGGCGCGCGACTCTTCCTGCGGTGTGCAGCTGGCTTGTGTTCGGCGGCCGGCGGGCCACCCACGCACCCCCAATGTCGGTGCTTAGTCACCGGCTTCGCCGGACAAGCCTGTTTATGTCGGCGAAATCCACAGAAGGCGAGTCGCTGTCGGCGTTCATCTCGCGGCAGCAGTGCGAGAAGACGTTTGTGCAGTACGCCCGCCGGGCACCGCCGGCATCAGGGCAAGAGCACCGAAATTTGTTGGCCTTCAGCGGATATGTGGGGCAGCCCTTTCGAGGGATGCCACGAAACGACTATCGCAGCTCTAGCAGCTTAGGGTCGATGAACTTTGCGACGGCGCGCGCAAACGACGGGAGACGCGGGCGCCGTGGGTTCTGTCTTGGTGTCGCCGGGGTGAATTGATGTTGTCTTAATGGGAGGGTGCGTCGATGGGAATCGCAGTACATGTTAAGGGCCTGACCAAAGCATTTGGTAGACACCGAATCTGGGAAGATATCACGCTGACCTTGCCCGAAGGCGAAGTCAGCGCGCTATTGGGTCCCTCAGGCACCGGTAAGTCGGTGTTCTTGAAGGCGTTGGTCGGACTGATACATCCCGAGCAAGGCAGCATCCTGATTGATGGGACTGACATCGTGAATTGTTCAGCCAAAGAACTTTACGACATCCGCACCCTATTCGGGGTGATGTTCCAGGACGGTGCGCTGTTTGGTTCGATGACCCTATACGACAACACCGCCTTTCCGCTGCGCGAGCACACCAAGAAAAAGGAAAGTGAGATCCGCAGGATTGCGATGGAAAAGCTGGACATGGTCGGTCTGGCCGGCGATGAACATAAATTTCCGGGCGAGATCTCCGGCGGGATGCGCAAACGAGCGAGCCTGGCCCGCGCACTGGTGCTCGAACCAGAGATCATCCTCGTCGATGAGCCCGACTCGGGCCTAGACCCGGTCCGGACTGCTTACCTAAGCCAGTTACTGATCGACATCAACGCTCAAATCGACTGCACACTGCTGATTGTCACGCATAACGTCAACATTGCCCGGACCATGCCCGATAACATCGGCATGCTCTTTCACCGCAAGCTGGTCATGTTCGGACCCCGCGAGGTGTTGCTGACCAGTGATGACCCCGTGGTGCAGCAGTTCCTCAATGGCCGGCGCATCGGCCCGATTGGAATGTCAGAAGAAAAAGACGCCGCAACAATGGCTGAAGAACAAGCGATGGTTGATGCCGGCCACCCCGACGGCGGCGTCGATGAAGTCCAGGGCGTCCCACCGCAAATCACCGCCACACCGGGCATGCCGCAACGCCAAGCTGTCGCGCGCCACCAGGCGCGCGTTCGCGAGATCCTCCATACGTTGCCCCCACGAGCGCAGCAGGCCATCCGCGAGGACCTTGAGGCCAACCAATTCCCTGCCGAGAGAACCTAATACCTATCCAAGCTCACAGGCCGACGATCGGTGCGCTGTTAAGGCGGCGTGGCGCGCGCGCCCAGTAGCTCGTCGCGAGTAGGCGGCATACCGCTGCCACCGCGCGCTGTGGGCTTCACTGCCAGTACCTGATTGATCCCGATCCGATTGGCCGCGAACGCAAGCGCCGACCCGGCCATGTAGAGGCGCCAGATGCGTGCGCGTCCTGCTGTACTTGCCGCGACGGCGGCGTTCCAGTGGGTTTCCAGATTCGCCACCCATGCCCGCAGGGTGAGCGCGTAGTGCTCCCGCAGGGACTCAACATCGCGAACTTCTAAACCCGCACCCTCGAGCGCCTCGATCATCGTTGCTAGGGGCACGATTTCGCCGTCGGGGAATACGTAGCGATCGATGAAGGAGGTCTTCGAAAAGGATGTGGGTTTACCGGGTCGGCGCGAGATGGCGTGATTGAGTAACCGGCCCTGCGGACGCAATAACGTGTACAGGTGCCCCGCGTAGGTCGGCAGCATCGCAGACCCGACATGCTCGGCCATGCCGATACTGGCGATGGCATCGTAGGGTCCGTCGGCGACGTCGCGATAGTCCTGCACACGAATCTCCACCAGGTCACCGACACCGTCATTAACCATGCGCTTGCCGGCATGGTCGGCCTGCTCACGGGAGAGCGTGACACCAACCACCTGTACTCCGTAGTGACGGGCGGCGTGGGCGGCGAAAGTCCCCCAGCCGCAGCCGACATCGAGAACCCGCATGCCCGCGCTCAGGCCTAACTTGCGGGCCACCAGATCACACTTGGCATATTGAGCGGTGTGCAGATCGCCATCTGGTCGCGCCCAATACCCGCACGAATACGTCATGGTTTCACCTAACACCAGCCGATAGAAGTCGTTTCCGACGTCGTAATGGTGCCGGATCGCGGCGGCGTCACGCCGCTTGCCATGCCGCCGCCCACCTGCCAGCCTGGCTTCCTCGGGAGGTGATTTCGGTGGCAGACCGATGATTCCGAGCCGCAGTGCCGCTTTGACCAGAGCGGTTTTCATCTCGGAATCGACACGCACCCCAGGGCCACGGGCAGGGTCTGACAGCTGCTCGAGGATGGTCAGGCCGGCGAGCAGATCTCCGACGATTTCGATATCACCCGCGACGTAGGCGCGTGCGAAACCGAGCTCGTTGGGCGCCCACAACAACCGCCGTAAGCCTCGTCGGTTGTTGATCTTCAACCCCCACTGTGCATCCGCGTGCCCCGCGCGGCTGCCATCCCACCCTTGCACTGCCACGGGCGCCTCCGTCCCCAAAACCGCACGCACCAAAGGCATCACAGTGTCGGCGACCGTCACGACCGTCCCCTCTGTTCGACGTGGCTCATTGCACACTCAAGCAGCACGTGACCGCAAATCAATGACAACCGCATTCGGCCCCTGTACTCGTTGCCGATGGCGGTAACAACGATGGTTGGCCGATGAATTGGGAAAACTCGCTCACGACCCGTTTGGCCAAAGCCGCGCCCACGGTAAAGGTGTGCGCCGCTTCGGCGTCTATACACAGGTGGGGCCCTGTCGCGCTGAGGGCGCGCAGGTTCCTTCGCGGAACGGCAAGGATATCGTTGCCGACCTCAGCCACTGGCGGGACCGCAGACCCACGCAACACCAGCAATTCACGATCGTTGACTGCCACCGTGCGCCACACCCGGTGCCTGGCATGCTGCCACCTCGTTCGCGTCGAACGTCCACATGCACTCAACGACAACATCGCTCGCGAGCTATGACGCCCCACCGGTAGCCAGGCTGCCTCCCGTGCGCAGGGATCGCTACCGTCTCCTCCAAAGTCTTTCGATAGCCCGGCTGCGCCGAGCCGAATCCGCACCAACAGGTCCGTGAGGCGCTGGTGCGAGCTCGGCCGCCACCGGCGTCGGTAATGCACCGTAAACCGACGAGTGGCACCGATCACCGTCAGGCGCGCGGACTCGGTATCGCAGGCGTGCTCGACCATACGGATGTCACGGTAGGCAAAGATGGCAGCCACCCTGTCATACGGCAGGTCATCTACCCATAAGGCGACCCCGCGTTCACCGGCAGCCAATACCTGTGCCGGCCAGTAGACGTCGGCGCCCTGCACTCGACGCAGGCGAGAAGGAACCACGAGCAAGTCATGCGGTTGGCTGACCGATACCAGCTCGCTAAGCGCCTGTGTCGCCGCGTCAGGGGCCAGCCCCCATCGGGAAGGGACATAGGCCTCTCCGTCGTCGCCCCACGGGTCCAGGTGTACCGCTAGGTCATGATCGAGAGGTATCTCCCACGGGCAAATCGGGTCTGGAAGGCCCGCGCCCTGTTGCAGATCGCGCTGGGGGTCATCACGCAGATTCGTCAAGAACCGTGGGCGCTGCATTACCATGTCCTCCCTACCTTTCAGCCGTCCCGAAAGGTAGGGACCGTTGGCGGATACGCCCGCGATTTCGTTGGCGAGCCCCTCCGCCACGCGTCTGTTTATCACTGTACCGCGGCGCGCTGGCAGGCGAACGCTCAGGGAGGCCAATCCTGGTCGTAAATCGGGGGCGGTGGCACTGTTGCGCGCTGGCGGGACATCGGCTTATCCGCCGATTACAGGGATGTTGATTCGGACACGTTACGCGGGGTCGGCGCCGATCAATGGCGCCGCAGCGCAGCCGCGCCGTAGGGCGCCCGGGATCGGGTTGTGCCGCTGTAGAAGATGCAGTTACACCGATTTGCCGCCATTCCGCAGACGGTGGTCGCCTCGTTCGAGTTCTCAACCGCGTCGCGCTAACCATTGCATGCCCAAGCGCCCATATCGGCTACGGTAACTATCGGCGATGGATGTCCGCCTGGGTGAACACTCGTCCGAACCGCCTCGTATCGAGGCTGATGGCTCCTGCTGCATTTGACGAGGAGACTTTGATGTTCGCAGTTGGTAAGCGGCCACGGCCACTGTGCATCCGCCACAGTCTTCGTCGCCGGCGGATCGACGCCCGAAGTACTGCACGCAAACGCGTGTGGTTCTGCTCGGGTGACGTCGTTATCACCGTGCAGGCACGGTCATCACGAAGTTCGCGTCCGCGTGAGGGTCTCCGCGACGTGACGGCAGCCGAGGCGCCGCGACGCGGAATCGGGTTTCGTCAGCCTCACCGTGGCATGCGCGCATCATCGGGACGAGAAGCCCTTCAGGCGCGCTACTCGGGACACCCAACGCTCATGGGGTGGGTGGCCGAGAGCACCCCATGCTAGGACACGACCGCCGCGAACTGGCTGCCATTTTCGTTGGCGGAGGTTTAGGCACGGTGATCCGCGCGGCATTGTCCACCGTCTTGCCTGCCGTCAACCCCGGCGATTGGCCGTGGGCTACTTTTATCGTAAACATCGTCGGCGCGTTCCTGTTGGGCTACTTCACCACTCGACTGCTCGAACGACTGCCCGTGTCGTCATACATGCGGCCGGCCCTTGGTACTGGACTGTGTGGGGGTTTGACGACGTTTTCGACTATGCAGGTCGATATACTGAAAATGCTTGAGAGCCACCACTATAGGCTGGCGTTGGAATACACGATCGCCAGTGTGGTGGGCGGGCTGGTCGGGATCTTTGTGGCCGCTGCCGTTGTGAGGCGCGTGCGAGCCGCAGCGTGAACGTCCTGACGTGGACAGCGGTCCTTCTCATTGGTGGTAGCGGTTCGGTGCTGCGCTTCCTTGTCGATCGTGCGGTCGGCGAACGCTTCGCCCGTTCCTTTCCGCTGGGCACCCTGACGGTGAACCTGTCGGGCGCAGGGGTGCTCGGCATCATTACCGGTCTGACGTTGAAGGGCGATGCCGCTTTGCTTGCGGGTACCGCAGCGGTCGGTTCCTACACCACCTTCTCGACATGGATGCTCGAAACGCGGTCGCTAACCTCGGAGCGACAATGGTGGAGCGCGGTAGCTAATGTCGTATTCAGCCTGATCCTGGGCGTCAGCGCCGCTGGCTTCGGTCAGGCCCTCATCGAACGTCTGTGATGCCAACGCGGCGATTCTGGCGCGCAAAACGAGGTTCACCCCTTGAGCGACACCGAACCTGCCGCCGAGGCGGAAACCCCATGCTGCATATGGAGTACTGGAGCTTTTCTCGGGTCGCGGTCGACCGATTCGTGACTTGTCGTGGGTTGGGTGTGACTGTTGCGCGGCGGCGTAGGTCGGTGGTGTTGATACCTGCCGACATCAACAATTCACTGCAGCGAGGGTGCTGACCTCGTGCCGTGATCGCTGAAACGCCACTGGTGCATACGAACTATTGAGCTGGTGGTTTCGGCTTCCTCAGTGTTGGGTGGTGCGAAATCGGTCGAAGGAGCGCTGCACCTCGGCTTCGGCGGCTTGCAGGCCCACCCAATCGCCCGCCTCGACATACTTTCCTGGCTCCAGGTCCTTGTAATGGACGAAAAAGTGCTTGACGGCATCCAGTTCGAACGACGACACATCGGTGACGTCAGTGATG
The DNA here is from genome assembly GCF_054660795.1 of Mycobacterium sp. MUNTM1. NCBI lineage: Bacteria > Bacillati > Actinomycetota > Actinomycetes > Mycobacteriales > Mycobacteriaceae > Mycobacterium > Mycobacterium sp. MUNTM1. Next base: position 36,802 of record NZ_BAAGDE010000020.1, on the reverse strand, counting down.
TGGTCGTAGCGCAGATCCCCTGCTGGCGCGCAGAGGACCTTGTCGTCGCCTCCGGCCTCGTCGGTCATGTGCAGCATCCCCACTGGTCGTGCGGTGACGATGACGCCGGGCAACACCGGTTCGGGTAGCAGCAGCAGCGCGTCGAGTGGGTCGCCGTCCTCGCCGAGGGTGTCTTCGATGAAGCCGTAGTCGATGGGATATCCCATCGAGGTATACAGGTAGCGGTCCAGGCGGATGCGTCCGCTGTCGTGGTCGATCTGGTATTTGTTCCGTTGCCCTTTCGGGATTTCTATGGTCACGTCCACATGCATGGTCATTTGCTTCCCTCATCTTTGTTTCGCCGTCTTCGCCGAGCTATGGGGGGGTTGGTTTCACGGGTGGCGATCGAGTGCCGTTGGGGGCGCCGCCGCGGGGCAATCTGCGGAATTGGAGGTAGCGCAGCCGGGCCATCGTTATGCAATGTCTGTATCAGCTGCACCGCCGATTGGGCTAGCCGTCGTTCATCGGCGAATGCAAGCCGCGACGACAGCGTCTCGAGTGGCACCCATGCCACGTCGGTGACCTCGTGGTCATCGGCGGCGGTTGCCTGACCGTCGCGGAATCGCAGCAGGTAATGGTGAACGGTCTTGTGCACCATGACAGCATCGGCGCGAAACCAGTAATCGATGGTGTCCAGTGGGGCCAGCACGGCGCCGCGGATGCCGGTCTCTTCGGCGATCTCGCGGACCGCGGTCTGTTCGGGTCGTTCACCGATTTCGATGTGTCCCTTGGGTAACGACCACTGGGTGCGACCGCGACGATCGACCCGCGCGATGATGACCGCGAACTGTCGCGCGGCGCCGATGCCGCGGATGACCAGTCCACCAGCAGAGAACTCACGCACTGTGGGTAACCGCCTGGACGCGGCGTCGGTTCCGCTCCCACTCGGGCGGTCGTGTCCTCTTGACCGGGGTGGCTGTGCGTCGGAGTTACTCATTGGAGGTGCTCTCTGCCGCGATGCGGGCGACATGATCTGCGGCTTGAGCGCCCTCGTAGGCGCCGACGACGTCTTCGACGCTGCCGGTCATCTGGATTTCGCCGTGGTCGATCCAGATCGCGGTCGTGCACAGCCGCGCGAGGAAGTCGTTCGAGTGGCTCGCCAGGACGAGGATGCCTGCTCGTTCGACGAGCTTGTGCAACTGGTCCATTGCTTTGCGCAGAAAGTCGGTATCGACTGCGCCGATGGCCTCGTCGAGCAGCAGGATTTGGGGATCGATACTGGTGAGCACTGCGATCGCCAGACGCACCCGCATACCGGTGGAATACGTGCGTAGCGGCATGGCCAAGTAGTCGCCGAGTTCGCTGAACGCGGCGATCTCGTGGGTTTTGGCCCGCATTGCCTGGCGGGTCTCCCCGAGGAACAGTCCCCGGATGACGATATTTTCATAGCCCGAGATCTCGGGGTCCATACCGACGCCGAGATCGAAAATCGGTGCGATGCGACCGTGGATAGTGGCCGTACCGCGGGTCGGTTCATAGATACCCGATAGCAGCCGCAGCAGCGTCGACTTGCCGGCCCCATTGTGCCCGACGATCCCCACGCGGTCACCGACGTTGAGTGAGAGCGTGATGCCACGCAGCGCTTCGATGACGGGTACCGTGGACGCGCTGCGTCCGACGGCGCCGCCGGCATTGCTCAGGAAGGTCTTTTTCAGCGACCGTGTCTTGGCGTCGAAGATCGGAAACTCCACCCAGGCGTCGCGGATCCGGACACTCACCGGCGACATCAAATGTATTGAGCCGCAGGGTATGCGCCGGTTGCTTAGCCAGCTCGATATGGGCACTATGTCCTCACCTGACTATGAATGCGGTGTCGTTCAAGCGGTTCGGCGTGTACAAGCGAAACTCTTTCCCTGACCTAATGAGTTCAGCCGATCCGTGACGTGTCAGGGCCGAGCAGCTCAAGCAGGCGACCACATGGCCACCGCGCTCGGCGGCGCATCGTCTCTTCCAGGGTTTCCTCCAGGCTGAGGCGATAGTCATCGGGTTCGCTCCACCGTCCACAGTGCGCGTAGAGCGGACAGTTGCTGCTCGGCGGTCGGCCCCGCGGTGCACAGCCGGGCGTCTTGCCCGAGCGAAACTGCCGCAGGGCGCGCCACAGCAGCAACACTTCGGACTCGTTGACACCGGGCATCAGCACGTCCCCATTCGCCAGTCGTGACGCCGATGCCCACCCGCGGCCACCTGCCCAGCAAGCGCCGTGGCGCTGCATTTCACCGCGGTCGGAGCCACGAGGACGCGAGTGGGGCCGTCGACGACTCGAATCCCCCCTACCCCGGGAATGCGGCGCGGGCTGCGAGCCTTGAGCCGGGCTGGCGCGACGCCGCCGATGGCGACCGGCTGATGCGTCCATTCCCGTGACGACCTGTGTGCATCGGGCCGAGTCGCAGCACGCATTCCGGGCGCTAGCCTTAGCCCCTTTTGTCGGGAGCGGATATACGTGGCATCTTTGATCGCTTCGGTATCAACGGGATTGCGGAAATCCATGGCTTCTCCCTCGCGTCAAGCACAGAAGAGATCTGCGCACAGCATCGTCGTGCGGGGTAGAAGCCATCAGCGTCAGATGACGCGAAGGGGGCGGAGCCTCATCGCCGACCGCTAAACCAGTGATTTCGCGGCTGGGTTTGACACTAGCAGACCCGCAGTGCGCCCGTACTCGACGCCGTGAGCCGCACATATCGGTACCGTCTGCCGTCGTAAAGCTGAAACCGACGGGTAATCAGGCCTCGCAGACAGGTCGGTCTAGTGAAGAGGTGGCAGGGGCTCGGCCGCAGACGCCTCAATCCCTAAACGGCCAATGGTCACCATGAGATGGTGCAGCATCGCCGCGAAAGTCACCGCCCACACTGCTAGCGCGACCCAACTTTCCACCGCGCCAATAGCCTCGACGATGGGCAAGTGATCGGCCTGCCCAAGGTAGTCGCTGCCAACCCCGTACATGCCCAGCGGGAACACCACGCTCCACAGCGGCGCTTCATAACGTAGCGGCACCCGATGAATCGCATGGCGCCAGATTCCGGCCCCCAGCAACGGCGCCAGCAACCAGGTGCCGAAAGCCCAGAACACCACTGATGTTCCGGCGACTACACCCCGAGTATCAGCGACCATCGGCGCGTTAGCCATCTCGACGATCCGGGCGCCGGCGAGCACGGTGATCGCGGTGGCGCCCATGGCGACCCAGTAGGGCGGGGTGAGGTCCTGCGGGGCCAGCGGGTAGATCAGTAATCGGGCAGCGACCAAGATGCCGACAACTGCGTAGAGAAACACGCCCACCGACCAGGAGAACACGGCGAGCAAGGCCAGCTCCCGACGCCCTTGCTCGAGCGCGGGTTCCAATGTGGCGGCGAGCACGGCGATCGATTGGCTGGCGACAACCCAGATGAACCAGGTTCCGTTCGCCCGTCGTAACGCGGGCCGCTGCGGAGTCTTCAGGGCCGCCGTCCACGGCACGAGATAGCCCAGGACTAACCAGGTGAGCCAGGCGATCGCCAGCAAGGCGAACGCAACGGCCCAGTGGGTGTCGGTGGCTAGTCGGGTGCCCAGCACATCGGCAGCGGCCACAAAAGTGAACGTGCCAAACGCACGACTGGGATCGACCAAGTCGCGCGCAAACTCGTCGTGAAAAACGGCTATCCGTATGACGGTCAAACAGAGCAACACCACGAACGCCACACCGGCAAGCCAGAGCAGCCCGACGGAAAGCACATAGGCGCGTTGGTGATACATCGCCGTCGAGAGGATTCCGGTGGCCATCACCAGCGCGAAATAGCCGGGATTGAGGGTCGCCACCGCGTCCAGTCGACGTGGACCACATCGCTGCATCCCGGCTGGGGTGGAGTTCTTCCTCAACTGGATGCCGCCGGACGCGGGTTTCGTTGTCTGGTCCGATCGCCGGTCACGGCCGGCCTGGCACCGGCGGCTGCGCACGCACTCGCGGCCTGGTGGGACGGCGACGGTAACGTATGCCGACCGGAACTATCGCAGTGCCCGCCACCTAAGCACCGCGTCGGTTCGCCATGCGCGTGCAATAGCTTGTTGCCGTTACAGTTTGGCGGCGTGGGTGCCTCTGGACTCTGTCGCCAAGGCCTCGACTGCGGCGCGAAAGGTACCGCAATCGGCGACCGGGCCCCGTTGCCCGACCCCGGTAGCGATCCACCGAGTGCGGTGGCGTCTGACTTGCCCTATCACGGCGCCGTTGATGGCGACCACCTGAATAACGGGGCTGTCGGGGAAGAGCCGAGTCCATGCCAGCGACGACGTGTGTGCGAGCTGCTGGGCTGCACGTTCCTCGTGGATCCGCCACTTTTCGCGGTAGAGGATGCGCTCGGCATCCTTGATGACCTCGATGTCGGGGGTGCGACGAGTATCCATGGCTTCTCCCTCGCGTCAAGCACAGACAAGAGCCTGCGCACAGTGTGTGGTGCGGGGTAGAAGCCATCAGCGTCGGGCGACGCGTAACGGGCGGAGCCTCATCGCCGACCGCGAAAAACTGCTATCGCGGCTAGTTTTGACGCTAGCAGAACATGGGCGCGACCGACTAGGCTTCGGCAGAAGTTGGCGGTCGGACTCGGCTCTTGAGCGCGGTTCACAGATGGTGGGCGGCTGCCAGTGGTTCCTGAAAACGAGCATCGGCTCGTAGCAGGGGTGGTGTCTCCCAGACAATCACGAATCGCATTACGGTTGCGCAAGTGTTGGTGGGCCGCCCATTGGGATGCGTGAATGGGTTGTTCGACGTTACGTCGATGGCGTGGGCCCTGCTGACGCCCCGCGGATCCGGCGGTGGCATCAGCGCACCACCTCGCGAGATTCCTTCCAGCACAAGTACTTTCGATAACGACCGGGGTGCGGAAGAACCCGTCACATGCAGACCGCTGTTTTCTCAGCTACAGGGTCGCTGTTTAGGAACTTCGGGATGCTCGGTGTACCAGCGGTCGGCGATCCTTCGTATCCGACGGTGTTCGGCCGCCAGCCACGCCAGGCCGATCACCGTAACCACAACCGCCGCCACCGCGGCGGCCGTGCCTTCATGGTGATGCCCGGTCCCAAAGGCTGCGAGGCTGCCCACAACACCGAACACTTCGGCTAAGACCATTATGTAGCCGGGCCAGTGCAGTACATCGATCAGTGATTCCCCGGCCAGTGGTCGCGTGGTCCTGAAATGATCGATGGGATCGCGATAAGTGTCCCCCATGGCTACTCCATAGCTATGATCGCTGGCACGATACCGAAGCGGCGCCGGCAGTCGGATGGCAGCACTTGTATCGGGATATGTAAGCGGCGTCACTTTTTCTAACCAGATAGTGAAACGCAGTGTTTACCCCCGCGAGCAACGCACAGCAGCGTACATACAGGAAACTGTCAGCTGGCTGATTGCGCCTTTGCAGGTTTTGTCGCACGGCGTGAGCTGAGCACGCGACATGGCACACGCCGTCTCGGCCTGTGCCACCCAAACCTAGGAGGTTGCGCCGTTGCTCACCTCGCCTTGGCGGGCGCCAGAGTTAATTCCCAGTGCCAGAAGGCAAGTGCGTCGTCCGTCGTTTCGGCATCGACGGATCTTGACTCGCCGGCCGCAAACCCCGCTAGCGCGCACAGTTGCGGCCACTGGCAGGAGATCGGCGCGACCGGTTAGGCTTAAGGCAAACGTTGGCGGTGGGACTCGCCACCTAACCGCGGTCACCGGGATCAGTGGCCGCCGATGGTCCCTGCACATGCAGCATCAACCTGCGGCAGGAGGCCATTGTGGAGTGGATCTATCAACTCAATCGGGCCCGTGTGGTGCGTGGCGACAAGGTGATCCTCGATGATGTGACGTTGTCGTTTTTGCGGGCCGCCAAAATCGGTGTTGTCGGCCCTAACGGAGCGGGTAAATCGACGCTGCTGGCAGTGATGGGTGGATTCGAGCAGCCGTCGAACGGCGACGCGCGGCCGGCGCCCGATGTTTCGGTAGGACTACTCGCACAGGAGCCGGTACTCGACGACACCCAGGATGTGCTGGGCAATATTCGGGCGGCAGTTGCTGGCACCGAGGCGTTACTGGCTCGCTTTGGCGACATCACTGCCCGGTTGGCCGATGAGTTTAGTGACGAGTTGATGGCTGAAATGGGTGCGCTGCAGGAACAATTGGACCTCCTTGATGCCTGGGATCTCGATGCTCGTCTCGAACAGGCCATGGATGCGCTACGGTGCCCCCCGCCCGAGGTCAGCGTGAACGAGTTGTCCGGCGGAGAGCGGCGCAGAGTGGCGTTGTGCCGCTTGCTATTACAGAAACCTGACCTGCTGTTGCTTGACGAGCCGACCAACCATCTTGACGCCGAGAGCGTGCAATGGCTCGAACAGCATTTGGCCGCCTACCCAGGAACGGTCGTGGCAGTCACGCATGACCGCTACTTCCTGGATAACGTCGCCGAGTGGATTCTCGAGCTTGACCGCGGCCGCGCTTACCCATATGAGGGTAACTACACAACCTATCTGGACACCAAGGCCGCCCGCCTGCAGGTGGAGGGCCGCAAAGATGCCAAACAGCTGCGCCAGTTGCAGCGCGAACTGGAGTGGGTGCGCTCAGGCGTCAAGGCGCGTCAGGCCAAAAGCAGCGCGCGGCTGACTCGCTATGAAGAGATGGCCGCCGCAGCGGCCAAAACCCGTCGCCTGGACTTTGAGGAGATTCACATTCCGCCCGGCCCACGGCTGGGCAGTCTGGTCATCGAAGTCGAACACCTGAGCAAGGGCTTCGCCGACCGCGAGCTCTTTGATGATTTGTCGTTTTCGTTGCCGCGCAACGGTATTGTGGGCGTGATCGGGCCAAATGGTGTGGGTAAGACCACTTTGTTTCAGATGCTTACCGGCCAGGAGGAGCCCGATGGCGGCGCAATCCGTATCGGTGAGACGGTGCGGATTTCCTACGTGGATCAGAACCGCGCTCACATCGATCCTCAACAGACTGCCTGGGAAGTCGTCTCCGGCGGCGATGATGTTTTGCAAATCGGATCGGTGCAGGTGCCCTCGCGCGCCTACCTCGCCGCCTTCGGTTTCAAGGGTGCCGATCAGCAGAAACCTGCGCGTCTGTTCTCTGGCGGTGAACGCAACCGACTCAACTTGGCGCTCACTCTCAAGCAGGGCGGCAACGTGCTGCTGCTCGACGAACCGACCAACGATTTAGATACCGAAACCCTTGCGTCACTGGAGAACGCCATCACGGAATTTCCGGGTTGTGTCGTCGTCACTGCACATGATCGGTGGTTTCTCGATCGCGTTGCCACCCACATCCTTGCCTGGGAAGGCACTGAAACACCTGGCGCGCAGTGGTATTGGTTCGAGGGAAACTACGCCGGGTACGAACAACACAAAATCGTGCGCCTCGGTCCGGAGGCGGCCCGCCCCCACCGCGTCACCCATCGTCGGCTCACTCGCGACTGACCAAAGGTAATCAGAGATATGTCGGACCTGAACGTGCACAACCACTACCGAACCATGACCCGTCAGGAGGTGGCGGCCGAACTGCGTCAGCTGGCTATCCAACTGGAATCCCGCGGCCACATCCCCTACGCAACGGGCACCATCACTGTTCCCGACCCTGTCGAGCGGGAGTTCGTAATTGACGCAAGCGGTGACAACACCACATGTGCCTTCGCGTACAAACTCAAATGGCGGGCCGGCGAGGATCCGTTTTAGGACGCAACCAGCGGCCGCGGCGCATAGGGCACCGACATCGGCGACACCGCGCAGCGGGAGCCGAGTGTGTGCTGTGTGTGCTGATCTTGATTGGGGCTCTGGCGGGTGGCCGGACCGATATTTTGTCGTGCCATCGACTGCGACTCAACAATTGCCCGGCGTACCCACTTTTCGGGTCCTCAAGGATCGCGACATCGCTGGCCCTCACGTGGCCTCAGCTCGACGCTCACGTGCGGCGTGAGGCCTAACGCACAAGCAGCCGTGATGCTGAGCGAGACAAACATCACACCGCGTGTGCCAAAGTCAATCCGTGGCGACATGGACCGCTGAATAACCTGAAAGCTACTGTGCCTCAGTAGGTGTGGGTTCATGAGCCACAGAAGTTGGTGTCTGCCTCTCGGGCCATGAGCACAGTTGTTGCAGCCACATGTTCTGCAACACCGTAAGATGGTTACCGCGTGGTGGCGGTGGGGCTCGCCATAATCTGCGCGTCATACGCTGACGGCCAACGGTCCCTGCGGAACACATCGTTATGCGGCTGGACGATGGGTGCAGCCGATGTGACGCGGAGGAACATACGTGGCCACTGTTTTGACAGCGCTACCAACTGTCGCCATCTTTAATCCGCACCGCCCTGCGCGCCCGACGAAATCGACACCCTGGGCCAATGGCCGGTCGATGCGCGGGAATCCCCAGCTGCGAGGTCATCACACGAGTCAGCGCTGCGAGGGCCACCTCGAGTCCGATGCAGGGACTGCATACATCGACTACTGCTGCTGCGGCGGTCAAACGCGCCGGCGGACATGTGTGGTCGCCCTGTCCCGGTCAGCGTCAAGGGCTGCTGGCCACGACAAAGGCTTCCTGACGGTAGAAGGACCAAACCGATGATCGCGTCCACCACCGAAGGTCGACTTCGTCGCTGCCTCAAGGGTCTTCGATTTCCCGCAAACAGGGAGGATTTGGTAGCCGCGGCGATCGACAATGGTTGCGACCAGCGCACCGTCGATGCCCTGCGCGACATGGCGCCGGTGACGTACGTGAACCTCAGGCAAGTCCTTGCCTCGATCACCATTGTCGATACACCAGCCGGCGATGCCAGCGTGCTGAGTCGCGACGACGGGGACGCAGATGACACAGTCAACTGAAAGCCGGCGCATCGGGCGGTGGACGTGAACAGGCCACCGGTCGACGCCGCCTCAAAGGCTCGCATGAGTGAACATGTTGTCCTGCACGGTAATTGGGTCGTGGCCCGCTGGATTGCGGCTTTAGCCCTGGTGGGCGCGGCAGGCTGGCTCACCACCGTCCTTGCCCGCTACTACCGTGACCCGCACTGGCATGACTCCGGCCGGATTGGCTGGTCTGTGACCGCCGTGGCGGCAGCGGCGTTGATCGCGCGCGGCGTCTATCTGGGTCGCCCAGTGTCGGTCCCGCACGCAACCGTTGCGGGCTTCTGGCTGTTGGCGGGACTGAGTGCGCACACGCTGTCTTGGGGCCTTCTCGGCAAGGTGCTGGTCATCGCGTCGGGGCTAGCGCTGATGTGGCCGACCTCGGCGCGCCCGCGACCCGAAGATTTACCCCAGGTGTGGGCCTTGATCCATGCGACCAGCGACGACCCGCTGGCGCCGTTCGCCATGCAAACAGGCAAGTGCTATCACTTCAGTGCCGACGGTCGTGCTGGTCTGGCGTATCGGACCAGGCTGGGATTTGCTGCTGTTAGCGCAGATCCCATTGGTGATGAAGCAAAATTCGCCGAGCTGGTCGCCGACTTTGCCGGGATGTGTCATGCCCGCGGCTGGCGAATCGCGGTGGTGGGATGCAGCGAGCGGCGACTCGAGCTGTGGACCGACTCCACGGTGATCGGTCAGTCGTTGCGGGCCATCCCGATCGGCCGCGATGTCGTGGTCGACGTGTCCGGATTCACCATGACGGGACGCAAGTTCCGCAACTTACGTCAGGCGGTGCAGCGCACCCACAACGCCGGCATCACCACCGAGATCGTGGCAGAGCAGCAGCTGACCGATGATCTTTTTGCCGAACTAACCGACGTGGTGCGCGCCTCCCCAAGTGGGGCTCACACCGATCGCGGCTTCTATATGAACCTTGACGGCGTCCTAGAGGGCCGGTTCCCCGGCATCGAGCTGATCATTGCCCGCGACGCCTCGGGCCGCATCCAGGGCTTCCATCGCTACGCGATTGCGGGAGGCGGAACTGATATCAGTCTCGACGTCCCGTGGCGTCGACGCGGGGCCTCTAACGGGATCGATGAACGACTAAGCGTCGACATGATCCGGGCCGCTAAAAACGCTGGCGCACAACGAGTATCGCTATCGTTTGCGGCGTTCCCCGAGATCTTCGACGAGAAGCATCGTGGTTGGCGCCAGCGAGTATTCTACCGGCTGATCCACATCCTAGACCCGTTGATCGCACTAGAGTCACTGTACAGGTACGTGCGCAAGTTCCACGCATTGAACGCCCGCCGCTACGCATTAATTTCGATGACTCAGCTTATTCCGTTGGTATTTGTGCTAGTGACGCTGGAATTCATGCCCCGGAGACGATCCGCGGCTAAAGCCGCCAAAGCCCGCTGGAACCAGAGCCGATAGCGACACTGTGCGGTTGTCCGTGTGCGGGTTTGACCATATTGAACTTCAGGCAAGGAGTCGCAATTATCAAACCACGGCCAGACCAGCAGAGGAGTTGCAATGAACATCCGTCGTATGCAATTGGACGTCGACAAGGCCATTACAAGACCAGATCTGTTGGAATTGGCCGCAGCAATCGACGAGGTTTCTGGCGTGGAGGCGCTCAACATTACCGTCGCCGAGATTGACCTGGAAACGGTCGGACTTGAGGTCACGGTCGAAGGCGAATCCATCGACGCGGCGCAATTGATGAAGCAGATCGAAAAGGCCGGCGCGGCAGTACACAGCATCGATGAGCTCGTTGTGGGCGAGCGCATCATCGAGCGAGTACCGCGTACCCGGTGAATACACGAAGGCGCCGCCAGCCGACGCGCCTGCGGCGCACGGGAAGGCTTGTTTTCGCAGCGGCGCTGGGAATCTCGGATGGAATCCTCAATGCACTTACTCTGGCAGCGGCATCGGTGCTCCACGGTGTCGGGCTGAGCCTGCGCTTGAGCCTACGCGTCGGCATTGTCGCCTTCGTCTCAGCAACAGTGACGCTATTCGTCGCCGAATACACGCAAAGTCGGTTGGAGTTATTGCGGGCTGAACGTCAGCTGATGTTTACCCAGTCCGGTCGATTGGCGGCCACCAGCCTGGGTAGGGCGGTCTTTCGCGAATCGACTGTCGCCGCCGCAGTGGCGGGGGTGTCCAGCTTCGTCGGTGCCGCACTTCCGTTGGTCATCGGGACACTTGCGCCGCGACTGTCCTGGGTTGCGCTGGTCGTTTCTATCACTGCGTTAGGGGGCCTTGGTGTGGTCCTAGGAACTCATGTGGGCGGTCGCCGAATCGTGTGGGTCGTCGCTCTCGTCCTCGCCGGCATCGTGGTAACGATCATCGGCGTGCAGGTTGACCTTGTCTGAACACTGCCTAGTAGCCCCTTCACCACAGGCCCGGCTCGCTGAGGGGAAGCAATGACTCCGGCGGTGCGGGTCTGGCGAGAAACGCTAAGACCACACATTACTTAGGGCTAAATACCGAGCCCAAAAAGGGGTGGCCGCGAAACCCTTTGGGCTGGAAGGGGCCGAGGCCATCCTCTTTCGACCCTAACTGCTTCGCCTCTGCTGCGTAAGCGATCTCGCCCGCGGCGGCTCAGCCCGATTGGTTACACCGCCACATCGGGCCCGCGTTAGCCCTGTTTGGGCGCTTCTCGTAAAACCTCCGACCCGCACGATCTGGCGCAGCGAGTCGTTGCGCTGCTACCATGACGACGACCGCACGTTTTCCCGCGGCTGGCGATGAGGCTCGCCACTCTCGCGTCTATGGCGCTAATGGCTTCTACCCCGCACCACATGCACTGCGCAGATCCATGTCTGCTTGCAGGCGAGGGAGGAAGCCGTGGACACTCGCAACCCTGTACTGGCGAGGCCGACAAAAACACCTCACGCAGTCCGCAGCGTCAATGGCGGCAGGGGAGGAGGCCCTGCGCGCGCTCCAGAAGCAAAACTGCTCGAGGATTTGAACTTTCCTGGCTCCAAACATTCCTACCACGTCAGCGGCGTGCGCCTGGCTAGCGGTACAGACTTGTCGCGCGCGCCTTTGCCGACACCAACCAGCGTCGGCAAACCCGCAGAGTGGCCGACGTGTTCGCTGCGATCACCAATCCCGATTCCGCGATGGTGTTGTCCGGCTCCGGTTTTGGGGCAGGAGTACGGCCATGGATGATCGGTTACCCAATAATCGGTCGCAGGACCTCTCACGGCGAGTGCTGTCGGCGATCGGCCGTCAACAGTGGATGGATCGACCCAGTTATCGTTTGGAACACCTTCTCAGCTTCGGCTACAACGGGCTAGGCCGGGCGCGTAACGGCATCACGAACGCCCTCAACGGTGTGTGGCTCGGTCATCCGGTCCATCCGCCGCTGGCGTCGCTGACGAGCGGAGCGCTGGCCACAACGGTCCTTCTGGACGCTACGAGTTTGCTGCCGGCCCAGCCGGTTACCGAGGCGCGCGACGCATCGCGATTTGCTTCTCGCGCGCTCGGGGTGGGGATCCTGGCCAGCGTCTGCTCAGCTCTGACCGGCGCCACCGATTGGCAGCACACCCACCAGGAGCAGCGCCGGGTGGGACTGGTGCACGGAATAGTGAACGTGGCTGCCACAGCCTTATACATGCGGTCATGGTGGGACCGCCGCCGTGGACATCGCGGCCGCGGAATCGCCCTGACTGCGTTGGGCTATGGCCTCACCGCCGGCGGCAGCTACCTCGGCGGAGTCCTGGTGTTCGACTCGGGTATCGGGACGGATCGGTCGGGTCGACGGTTGCACAGCACTGAGTGGACACCGGTATTGTCCGAGAACTCACTGAACGGCAAGCCGATTCGGGTTGAGGTCGACGGAGTGGGACTAGTGGTGTGTCAGTCCGAGGCCGGGGAGGTGTTCGCCTTCGGTGAGTTTTGCCCACACATGGCGGCACCGATGGCCGACGGCTGGCTCGATCGAGGCCGACTGGTGTGCCCATGGCACGGTTCGTGGTTCGCGGCCGAAACCGGCCAGGTCCTACGCGGCCCCTCGACCGCGCCACTGCCGTGCTACCAGGCCAGATTGGTCAACGGGATGGTCGAAATCCGCAATGGCGAGCAGTGCGGCGAACGGCAAGGAGGAGCGAAGTGAACGCATATGACGTGTTGAAAGAACACCACGTGGTGATCAAGGGGCTGGGCCGCAAGGTTAGTGAGGCACCGGTGAATACCGAAGAGCGGCAGGCACTCTTCGATGAAATGCTGATCGAACTCGATGTTCATTTCCGCATCGAGGACGACTTGTACTACCCGGCGCTAAGCGCGGCTAGCTAGCTGATCGCCGTTGCCCACGCCGAGCACCGTCAGGTCATCGACCAACTGTCGGTCCTACTCAAAACCCCGCAGAACGCACCAGGATACGAACAGGAATGGAACTCGTTCAAAACCGTGCTCGAGGCGCACGCGGACGAAGAAGAGCGCGACCTGATCCCCGCTCCTCCCGAAGTCAAGATCAGCGAAGCTGAGCTTGAGGAGCTGGGCAACAAGATGACCGCCGAGATCGAGCAGCACCGCGGCTCTGCGTTGTACAAGTTGCGCACCAAGGGCCGCGCCGCAGTGGTGAGGTCGCTATGAGCACCGCAACACCTTTTGCAGCCGGTGCCGAGCACCGAAACGCAGCGCTCTTGGGGGCAACGACCTTGACAACAATATCCCACCTTGGTGAAGCGCTTGAGGAGCCACCCGACGTAGCTGCCCCAACAGCGTCAAGCAGATCATCTGCCAATATTTTCGTCTGGTGTGGAAAGCATTGGATGGCAAGGTTTTCTCGCGCCTAGGGCGCGAGTAAGGCTGCAAGAGGCGCACTTTGATCCACCTAACTTTGCTCGAGATCTTTTGGGACAACACGCCCTACGTTGTCCTCGCGATCGCGTCGGTCGGCATCTGGTGGCGCTACCGTTACGACAAATTCGGGTGGACCAGCCGTTCCTCGCAGATCTACGAGTCGAAGCTGTTGTCGATCGCCAGTCCGCTATTTCACTTCGGCAGCCTGATGGTCATCATGGGCCACCTCACCGGCCTGTTTGTTCCGGCTTCGTGGACCGATGCGTTGGGAATGAGCGATCACCTGTATCACTTGCAGGCGCTGCTGCTCGGCGCGCCGGCCGGTTTTGCCGCTCTGCTCGGGATCGGACTACTGATCTACCGGCGGTGCACACACAGGGTTGTCTTCCTAGCTACAACCCGCAACGACAAACTCATGTATGTGGTGCTCGTTTGCGCCATCGTGGCCGGTTTGAGCTGCACCCTGATGGGGGCTACGCCCTACGGTGAAGCACACGACTACCGCCAAACGGTGTCCGTCTGGTTCCGGTCCATCTGGATCCTGGAGCCCCGAGGGGACCTGATGGCACACGCAGCGATGTATTACCAAATACACGCGCTCATTGCGCTTGGCTTGTTTGCGCTGTGGCCATTCACCCGGCTGGTCCACGCTTTTAGCGCCCCGATCGCCTATCTGTTCAGGCCCTACATCGTCTACCGCAGCCGCGAGGTGGCAAGTAAGGATCAATTGGTCGGCTCAGCGCCCCGCCGTCGTGGGTGGTAATAACCAGTAGATGCTGTGCAGCAGTTGGCATTACAAAACCGAATCCCCACTCGACCACACCGTTACGTCCTGAGGAGGGTCGCAGATAAAATGTATGTCTTGACCATCACGAATTTCGCGGACACCTGTACGGGCCGATCGCGCACCATCTCGGTCTATGAAAGCTACGAGGCCGCGCTTGCGGCTGCTCGAGGGTCTGCTGCCGTAGACAATCTAAAGGTTGACACACGACGCCGGTCGAGTGTGGGCTCGGACATGATCTTCGCTGATGGTGTATTCAGCGATGTTGATGGGGTGGCGCTGTTCGGGTTTCGTATCATGTGTGAGGCGTGAATTGCCGACGCAAGAGGCGCCGATAACCGCGCCATATAATCCGTCGTCTCCGAAGGCCGACGTACCGATGTGGGTACAGCACAACATGTTCACTGTCGGTTGGTGGCGATGGTGTCAAATTCGGCTTTGACAATGTCGTAACATTCGCAGGCCGCATCGTGGAGTCGTTGACGATCTACGATGCTGATCGTTCCTCGACGATATCGGATGAGGCCCTGGGCCTGGATTTTTTGGGCGATCTCGGAGACCGTGGGCCGGTGCACTCCAAGCATTTGAGCGAGGAATTCTTGGGTGAGCGCGAATTTGTCGCGGCCGCCGACGCGGTCTTGGGTCATCAGTAGCCAGCGCGCCATGCGCATTTCGGCGGGATGGCTACGGTTGCACACCACATTTTGGCAGACCTGCACCATTGTGGCTTGGGTGAAGCGGTTCAGCAGTGCGTGCAGGGCACCGTCACGGGACAGGGCGTGGCGGAAACGCTCGGTGGTGAGATGGGCGGTCTCGCCGGGGATTTGGCAAAATGCCGTTTGCGGGCTGCTTGTCGCTCCCAGATACACCGGAAGTCCGACAAAGCCTTCCTTGCCGATGGTGGCCACCTCAACCGCCATTCCGCGGTCGGTTCCAGCCACGAGCGAATACACCGCCGATAACGGAAAGTACACATCGTTGATGGCGCCACCTGGCCGGTAGGCGGTTTGTTTCATGTCCGCATGCTCGAGCTGCAGGTGTGGCCTCAGCTGGGCGTACTCACCATCAGGCAGCTGTTGAAGGATGGCGTTGCGTCGAAACGGGTCCTCACTCATCTGTCGGTTCCTCGTGCTCGTGTTATCGAATGCGAATGATTAAGGGTTATTCGGCCCCTCGCTGACCCCGCAGCCTGGGCCTGAGGTGCTGACTACCCTGATCGCCGCGCTTTATGTCAGCAACCCGACGCAGCGCGGTTACCCTGGTCCTATGTCTGCTACCCGACGGAACAGTCTCGCGGGACCGTTCGGGTGGGTGGTGCTGGTGGCCTCCCAGGGGGGCATGAAAGCTCTTTCGACCGTGGTGGCTGGTCTGCCAGCCAGTTTTCCGCTCCCCGTGGTGGTCGCACAGCATCGCCGGGCCGCGCCAAATGCCCCCGATGTGCTAGCTGAGGTGGTGGCCCGCCGCTCGAAGCTGCCGGTGCGGGTCGCTATCCACGGCGACGCGACGGAGAGACCAGGTGTGGCGGTCGTGCCTGCTGGCATGCTCGCGACGATCGGCGTAGGCGGCGGGTGGTCGCTGACCGCACCGACATCCAATGTCGGTGTCGGAGATGCTTTTTTGATGAGTTCGGCTAAGTCGGCTCCCACCATCGCGGTCGTCCTAACCGGCCGGTTGACTGACGGCGCTGCAGGCTGCCGGGCGGTCAAACTCGCCGGCGGGCGCGTGCTGGTGCAAGACCCGTTCACCGCTGAGGCCCCGAGCATGCCAGCCACCGCGATCGCCACCGGTTGCGTTGATTTCGTCTTGCCGCTGGATCGGCTTGCCACGGCGATCTTGGCGCTGAGCACCGCACCCGGTGCCGCCGAACTGCTCACCGTTCCAGTCCCACCCTGGGCCGCCCTGACCCACTAGTCGGCCCGGAGGCCACGACCAAGGAAGGTTCCGTATGCCTGCCCAACAGCTGCACAGGCCGCGAAGGTGACATGTCAGAGCCGATAGAGCGCGACGATGCCCTCGCTCAGCTCGATCGTGTGGTGGGACTCGGTGAGCCCCAGCGGGTGGGCTGGTTCCGGTTCTTACTGGACGGCCAGCGCTGGGAATGGTCCGATGCGGTGGCCCGCATGCACGGCTACGAACCCGGAACCGTCGTTCCCGACACCGATTTGCTGATCAGGCATAAACATCCCGACGACCGCGAGCGGGCCATTGATGGGATCAAGCGAGTGCTCGCCGGGGAACCATTCAGCAGCCGCCACCGCATCATCGACACCGCGGGGCACACACACTGGGTAATCGTCGTCGGGGGCCGCATGCTCGATGAGACCGGAACCGTCATCGGAACCCGCGGATTCTTTGTCGATGTCACCGAGACCCTGCAATCCGACATCACCCACGCCGTCACCCAAGTCGCGGCCGCGCGCGCCGACATCGAACAAGCCAAAGGCGTCCTCATGGTCACCTACGGCATCACCGCTGAACGAGCATTCGACATCTTGGTTTGGCGCTCCCAGCAAACCAACATCAGAGTCCGTGAATTCGCCCAACGGTTTTTGGCCGCCATGGCCGGCAACATGCCACACGAAACAACCAGCCAGGTCGACCACATCCTGCTCACGACCGAATAACTCTATGCGGCGACAGAACACGGCCTCTCGCGCCACCGGCGCATTCGCCTCACACAACCAAATCTACTCATTTCAATGCTCGCCGCCGCCCCGTGCCGCCCAGGTAACTGCCCGTCGACCTTGACACAGATTTCGCCGACTTCATGAAATCGACAGTTGTTATGCGCCGTCAAACGGCGGCGCAAAGGGCATGGAAAGTGCGCGTTCTGGACAACGTGTGATTGCCCAAACAGCCCGCATGCGAGCTGATCTCGCTGAGGTGAGGACGCCCGAAGATCTGGTCGTGGTGCTTGACAGCCCACCGACTATTGAACAGATGTCATGGCTGATTCGGCGCGCGGCATCAACCGGCTGCGGTCACTATTGGGCTCGATTTTCCCTGGCTTGGAAGCGCCGTTCGACTACGTCACCTGTACACCGTTGATTCTGGTGGCCGGGCCCGGCGCCCAGCCGAGATCCGAGCCGGTGGCGGGCCGGCGTCACGGCTCACCTGCAGGCCCATAGGGGCGTGGGCATCTCGGGTCGGGCAGGGCCGCGGCCACCGCCGTGGCTCTGGCGAACGCGCAGGAGCTGGCATATCCAGCGGCGATACCCGTAGGGCTGCTCTGGTGAAGCGGATGGCGGCCAAGCTGTTCGGCCTCGACTTTGAGATCAAGGACCTTGACAAGACGATCGCCGAGCGTCTCCGCGACTACCCTTATGCCCGGATCATCGAATCGCTGCCCCAGTTTGGCCCCAACCTGGGGGCTGTGTTCTTGGTCGTCATCCGGGGTGATCCGGCGTCGTTCACGATGGCGGGACGGTCGGCATCCTACGCGGGAGTGTTCCTGTGCCAGGCGGATTCGGGTCGGGCCTGCGGCAAACTACGCCGGCCGAAGCGCTCCAATGGCGGCCTACGACGGGCGTTCTATCTGGCCGCGTTGTCGAGCCTGCGCACCGGCGGACCGTCTCGACAGTTCTATGACCGCGAATGCATTGAACGCCTCGTGCACGGCCAAGCCCTGCTCGCACTGGCCCGCGCCCCGTCGACTTACTGTGGGCCTTGCCACGCGACGGGCGAGAGTTCACCGCAGTCAAGCCCATAACAATCGCGGCTTGAGCTAGCTCCAACGCCGTCACCCGTCAGGGTTCGCTGGGCCTTCACGTCGGCTCATCATGCTGAAGGCGGCCGACGGTCAATGACACGCAACACCTGGCTGGGCTGGTGCCCGGGCCAGAATGAGTGCAAAGCCCACGTGGCTCCCGCGGACGCCAACGTTCCCGAAAGCGTGCTGCTGGACTACGGCAAGAACACCGCGCGCGCCTGCTGGGGCGACTTGGACGACGTGTTTTGGTGGGCGCAGGCGCGTGAGAAGGACGCCCTGAAGCTATCTACAAAAGACCTTCGTCAGTACGTGGCTTTGTTGCGTGGACGAAAGTACAGCGAAAGCACGATCCGCCGTCGCGTGACGCCCTTCGCAAGTTCTATGACGAACTCGTCGCTCGCCGAGTGAATGAGTCGAATCCAGCCGCCGCAGTGGTGATTCGGCGTGCGCGGACCTAGCGAACGCCGAACTAGGAGGGCAGCAGCCAATTCCCTAATTGGGTCTATCGGTGGCGGCAGTCACGCTCGGCGCTGCCGAGGCATTCCTATGCTGGCTGATTCATCGCGGCCAGTTTCCGCGTTCCGACCCGGGCATCGTGATGATCGGCGAGATCGACTCCGGACTCGAATCCATCACCGCCGCCACGGACAACGGCACCGTCACCCTCAGCACCGTCGATGATTGACCAGGAACAAACAATGAGGAGGATTTACTAATGAACCCGACCGATGAATTCTCCGGCCGCGTGGCCTTCGTCACCGGCGCCACCAGCGGCATCGGCCAAGCAACCGCGGTCGCGTTCGGCGCCCGTGGCGCCGCCGTGGTCGTCGCCGACATCTCCGCAGACGGGTGCCGCGAAACTGCAGAAATGATCAACCGAGTCGGTGGACGGGCGGTGGCGGTGACCTGCGACGTGACCAAGACTCGCGACGTGCAGGCGGCGCTGAGCACGACCGTCGAGACCTTCGGCCGTCTGGACTTCGCGTTCAACAACGCCGGCGTGGAACAACCGGTCACACCTCTCGTCGAGGTTTCCGACGACGAATGGAACCGGGTGGTCGATATCAACCTGCGCGGGGTGTTTCTGTGCATGAAGCACGAGATCCCGTTGATGTTGGACAGCGGTGGCGGCGCGATCGTGAACACCTCTTCGGGCGCCGGTGTCAGCGGCTTCGCCGGCCAGGCCGCTTACGCGGCAAGCAAACACGGCGTCATCGGGATGACCAAGTCTGCTGCCTTGGACTACGCCAAATCCAACATCCGGATTAACGCGGTGTGTCCCGGCATCATCGAGACCCCCATGATGGACCGCTTCTCCGGCGGCACACCCGAAGGACGCCAGCGCGCCATCGACCAAGAACCGGTTGGGCGTATGGGCCGCCCCGAGGAAATCGCCTCCGCGGTCCTATGGCTCTGTTCAGACAACGCCGCATTCACCATCGGTCACGCCCTCGTCGTGGACGGCGGACAAACCGTCGGCTGAGCAGCACACAAGCCACCCAATTGAGAAACGTAACTAGATCGCGGGCTACATACGACCTCAAAGACCAAGGTGTGTCTCAATTTTCGTACACCTTGTACTCTGGGCGAGCGCTAATTCGCTGAGTGCTGGGCGAGGATGAACTGCGCCGTCTCCTCGCGGACCTCGGGGGCGAAAGCGTGGCGGACGTGGCTACCCGTGTGCCAAGAGGCGGGGCCACCACAGTGGTTGTGCAGCTGCCGGGCTGGACGCTCGAAAGGCGTATCTCGACGCACCGTCGTAAGCGGCATGATGAGTGCCCAGCTGTGCACCGCACTGCAACTTCCGATCTCAAAGCCGTTAGGCGGGAGCCAGAAATGATGGATAATCACGATTACCCGCAACAGCATCAAATTTATCGGCGCACAGCCGCTTTCGTTATCGCCAACAGCCGCATGACGTATTCGGGTGTTATCAGTGGCGAACTGCGGCGTCGTCGTCGTAACGGCATATCCGCGGACGCTCAGCCGTTTAATCGTCCACCAAGAGA
Source organism: Mycobacterium sp. MUNTM1 (assembly GCF_054660795.1). Lineage (NCBI taxonomy): Bacteria > Bacillati > Actinomycetota > Actinomycetes > Mycobacteriales > Mycobacteriaceae > Mycobacterium > Mycobacterium sp. MUNTM1. The sequence continues at coordinate 16,609 of NZ_BAAGDE010000020.1, read as the reverse complement.
CCCGGACCTCAAACGCGGGTCCGCCAGCGCGTGCGGGATCGTCCCAATGGCCAGACGTCGCAGACCGACTTGTGTGGGGTTGACTTCCGGTCAAGGGTCACCGACTCCGCCGCTGTCATAAGGCTGGGCGTCTCCGGTGATGGGGAACCGGATGTTGCCGTTTGTCTGTTGTAGCCACATCACCCCATGGACGTGAAGCGCAATTTCCTGGGGGGCGTGGTCCGATGAGGTTGCGTCGAGCACTGCCTCGCCCACGACGCAGGGCTTTCCTGCTTTGCGTAGCTGTCGGTCGATGGCCTCCACAACCCATATGAATCGCGGCAGGCGGGCCAGGCGGTATTCGGTTTGGATCGTTGCGGATATGCCCCTGGCGGCGAGTTTGGCTTTGAAGTCGTTGGAACGTATGGCGTACGTACGCAGGGCAAGCTGCTTGAGGTTAATGAGATCCTGCAGCGGTGTGAAGGGGAGGGGATCGCCTGCGGCGCTTGCTATTTGGTTGGAGGCGTTGAGGAGGAACTGCCCGCCTTTTCGCTCGGCCGCTTCGGGAGCCAGCCAGAGCTTGTCGGGTACAGGCACATGCATAGTGCGCCAGTGCCCGTAGGTCTTGCCCGTACGTTGGTCGACGTCATTGAGGACATCGTGGACGACGAGATAGGGGCCGGCTTGGTCGTCGTGGCGAATAAACTCGATCCAGCCGGGCTGCGGTCGGTCGGCTCGGCGATAGCCACACAGAATGAAGGCGTGATTGTGAGTACCGACCAAGATGGGGTTTCCGGAGTTTAGGTGCCGGCATGCGACGGCGACGATCCGATGGTCCCAAGTTCCAGCCAGTTGAGGCGGGCCGGTGGGATCGGGTGACTGCCAGGGCAGTTGTGGGCTGGGTAAGTCGCCCACGAGGTAGTACATCGCTGGAACTTCGAATGTGCGAAATAGTTCGCTGAGTTGGGTCACTGTGAGTCCGCCACTAGGGAGGGCGCGGTTCGGTTGCAAGCTGGCGTCGGCCTTCAGTGAGAAGTCGGCTTTCGTCCGCCTGGACGTGTCACCGCGCAGAAACGCAGTGAAGTGGCACATCCATGCAGCTGCCTGCGCGCAGGCGCCAAGTTGGGCGTCTTGTTGTGCGAACGGCACTCCGCGAACCGGCAGTTGCTGCCCGAAGAAGTTCACGTGTTCGGTTACCGACGTGCGGACCGCTGACTCAATGTCCGGTGGGGGCGGCAGGAGGGCTCGCGAGACCAAGCCCGTCGCTGCAGGACGCACGACCACGTAGCCGATGTAGTGGTGTTCGGCGTCCAGTTGCCAAAGCGACTGTGATTCAAGGTGTTTGCCGAAGAAGTGTAAGCGGTGGGCTGAGTCAGGAACGTCGGCGAACTGGCGTGAGTAGTACGCGGAAAATTCGCTGCGGTAATCGAAGTCCAAGTATCTGGTTTCGATCACGAGGGTCGCGGCTCCGTGCGCGCGTGCGACCTCGACGCAGCGCTGTAGGGGGGCGTCGTTGAGCGATCTCAGGTAGCGGGATAGTGCCGCGTCCCATTCGGCATCTGTGGTCGGGTGATGGACCTCGGCTGGATCGGGGTCGTTCCAGCCCGTCTGCTGCACAGTTGGTCCTCGGTCAGGCTAATCGCAAACTTGCCGAGGCGGTTTCGGCATCGCGTCGAAGGTCAGCGAGCTTCGCGAGATCCTCAGTGAGCTTGTTCTTCTCGCTGGCACTGAGCAGATCGTTCGGATCAGAGGGCAGCTGAGCGGTCGTGTCATTGGTGGACAGTTGCGGTAGCACTGCTTTGGACATCGGTTTCCTTCTCCGGCTTACGTTGTTCGAGCGTACGGCATGTAATCACGTGGGGCTGACATCTTTGTGGCCGTCGGATCCGTCGCTGGGGTGAGCTGTGGAACTAGATTGATCGGGCGATGGCGTAACCTCGCCACTTCAGCCCACCACAAGACGTGGCCGAGCCCGGTGGCGTGCGATGAACGATTCCTTACTCGGCAGCCAGAGCAGCACGAATACCCGGTAGGTGTTGCTAAACGACTGAACCTTCACCGTCGTCATCTCGGCATTGCAGTCATGCAGGCCCCAGGAGAGGTTAATGTCAGTCGACCCCGGCAGCCCCAGGGGAGCCAAGAATCCATGCCTGCTTGAATCCATCCGTGCGGGAAACCGGTTGGGCCCGTAGCGTCGCGTCCACGACTCGGATTCGACCAGTTCGTAGCGGCGGTATGTCGGCGGAGTATCGATCAAGGGTTTGGGATCGATCGCTAGCCCGCACACGGGGCTGGCGGAGCTTTCGACCCAGCGCCGAAAAGTCGCGTGGATTGAGGCGCCGAATAGGGCGGATAATTGCACGGGGGTCGAGATGTCGATCGGATAGTCGCGCGCCACTCGTGTCAGCAGATCGAGCTGAAACAAGAGTTCAGCGCCACCCTGGTTGGCTTCGCGCTCGAAGGTGAACTCGATATCGGGAGCCAGTGTGCGTTTGGTGTCGCCCAGGACCAGCAGATCGCGTTGCCAAGGGAGCGCATCGTGCATCGCCTCGTGGCATCGCACGAACTGTCGTTGCGCTGGATGGTCAACCGATGGGCTGACGTGTAGCACTCGTTCCCGCCGGTCGAGCGCCCCGCGGATCTTTCGTCCTGCCGCGCGCAGTATCTTGCGTAGTTCGCGAGGGGCTTGCGCGATCTTGCTCTCCGACAACACGTAGTCATCCGACTCGAGCAGTCCGCAGCTGGCGATGATGTCGTTTACCGGCGTCGGGAGTCGTTCGGCTATATCCGCTTTGCGCAGCACCGTTTGCGCGACGCCACGAATGTCATCGAGGTTCTCCAGCGGCCTGATCATGGTCCTCCAGTACTCACTAGCGTTGGTCCCGCAGGAGATTGATGAACGCGGCGACGGCCTTACGTTCTTCATCGCTCAGGTCTGAGCTGCTCAGTGCGTGGTCAAAGGTGTTGGCCGCCAGCAATCCGTCTGCCTCCGGCACGACGTAGCCGGCCAGCTCCATGAGCAGGGCATAAGGCACGTCGAGGACCGCCGCGAGGCGGTAGAGCACGTTTGGATTGGGCTGTTGAACGTCGCCGCCCTCAAGTTTCTGCAGATAGGCGATCGAGATCTTCGCCGGCTCGGCGACTGCTTTTAGCGACAACCCGCGAACTCGTCGGACCTCGCGCAACCGGTCGCCCAGCGGATTTCCCATCTCAACCACCCTTTCTTTATACCACTATAGTGGAGCACCACCACAGTGTTGACAGAAACCGCAGCCTTCCACTACGGTTTAGTTCAGATACCAGAGTAGACGATCTGCTCACGAAGAAAGGCCATCAGCATGACTGCGCACGACACCCGGATGCGGTTCACGCTCGATAATCGACAGTTCACGACCGTCGACGGCGACCAGGAAGCCGCCGCCCTGTTGCGACTGGCCGGGCGCGACCCATCGCATTTCGACCTCGCCCGAGTCGATGACGAAGGCGACGAGACGTTCTTCCGCGACAACGACATAGTGCGGATCCGCCCCGACGACGCCTTCGTCAGTCGACCGCTCCTGCCCTTCACGATCGACGGCATGGGGTACAGCACCCACGACGAAGACCAGGAGGTTGCGGCGCTGCTGAGGATGGCCGGAGTTGATCCGGAGAAGCACTTCCTGGCTCGAGTCGGCGCGTCCACGCACCTCGATCCCGCCGAACTGGTGACGATCCACGCTGGTGATGAGTTCGTCACCGTTCGTCGCGACAGCCCGGTGGCATAGCAGTGACCGTTGCCCGCCACGGCCCCGACCGGTTCCTGGCAGACCTCGCAGCCGCGGGAGTGCCAGGACACCGGGACGGACCGGCCATCGTCTACACCGTCGTACCGGCGACCGGAACGCTAGCCGGGGACGAGATCGACACTGCGGTCAGCATCAGCGAGCTGCAGTCGTGGCCCACCGTGGTCCCGCACTGGCTGCACTTCCGCGAAGCAATCAGGTTTCCGCACACCAACACCGACATCAACGACTGCCTGCCCGGCTGGCTGCGGCACTCGCGTGACATCGGGCAGTGGGACACCTCAGCTCCACCCGCCCGGGCGTGGTTAGCCCACGTGCGGGGAGTGCTTGGTACGGCGACGACACAGAAGCAGGTGTAAGCCCATGAGGTACGCCGTAGCGATGACCGAGGCGGTAGCCGAACAGGCACGCCAACACCTGTTACGGCCGGACGGACAAGAGGACGTCTGCCTGGCCACGTACACCGTCTCGACCGGGCAGCACCGCACGACATACCTGGTGACCGCACTGGTGTTTCCCGAGGCGGGCGACCGCCGAATCCATGGCAACGCATCGTTCACCGGCTCCTACCTGCTGCGTGGTGCCGCGCACGCCGCCCAACACGACTGCGGTCTGGTCATGTTGCATTCGCATCCGGTCGGCACGGGCTGGCAGCGGCTCAGTTCCATCGACCACGACACCGAACTCGGCTATGCGCACATCGCCCACCAGTACACCGGAAGTGCGCTGCTCGGGATGACGCTGGCTGGCATCGACAACGCCTGGTCCGCGCGACTATGGGTACCGGAGGAGACATCGCCGCGGTGGGCCGAGGCCGTTCGCGTTGTCGGCACCATGCTGGAGGTGTCCTGGAACGACGACCTTCGGCCGCCGCCAACCCGAACAGCCGCGCAGGTGCGAACCGTATCCGCGTGGCCGGCATCCCAGGACTCGATTGCCCGCCTACGTGTCCTCGTCGTCGGCGTAGGCAGTGTCGGATTGGACGTCGCCCAACGGCTCGCCGCCACCGGCATCCCCGACATCGGCGTCATGGACTACGACGTCGTCAAAGAACTGAACCGCGACCGGATGATCGGCGCCACACAATCGGACGCCCGTCGACGTCGACGCAAGGTCGACGTCGCCTATCGCCAGATGACCATGGCGGCAACGGCGCAACGACCACGGTTCAAGCGCTACCCCATGAGCATCTGCACCCGCCAGGGTCTAGCCCACGCGCTGGACTACGACGTCATCTTCTCGTGCGTGGACCGGCCATGGCCGCGCGCAGTGCTGAATACCGTTGCTTACGCCGACCTGATCCCGGTGATAGACGGCGGTCTCACACTCGCAGTCTTCCCTGATGGACATATGCGCTCGGGTAGTTGGCGCGCGCATACCCTGGTTCCAGACCGCCCCTGTTTGGTGTGCACCGGGCAGCTCAACCCCACTGACATCCAGCTCGATCGACAAGGCCTCCTCGATGACCCGAACTACATCGAGCAGTCGGGCCGCGAGCCTGCCGCCGGTGCACCGAATGTCGCCGCCTACTCCGCGTCGGTCAGTGCGGCGCTGCTCGCGCAGTTCGTCAGCTTGACCGCGCACCCCGGCCGCCGAGGTGTCCCCTCACCCTTGAGGTACCTGCTCTCAACCCACAGCTTGCAAAACCTAACGAACACCACCGGACCTTTCTGTCAGTACGAACTCGACACAGCAATCGGCGATGGCCGAACTCCCTTGGCACTGTCTGAAGCACCGCCCCCACAGGACAGCGCAATACGACGACGGCGGCATCCACCCCTTGCCTTCGGGTTGCGTTGCGGAGGTCCGGACTCGTCTTCATCGGCCTTATTCCGACGAGCTAATCGAGTTCTGAGCGCTTTGCTCATCCCTATGGCACGTGCTTTCAGCCGTGGAAGGTGGACTCGCCCACACTTCTAGATTCGCGCGGACAACTGCCTATTGGATGATGCCCGAACTCTATGTGGCGCAGTGCATTCATAACTGTCGCAACGTGTTTGGCGAAAACGGTGAATGTCGAAGGCGAATATGGATGCTGTTGACGTTGAAAATCGACTGCAGCGCCTTCTGCGACGAACAACCGCACCGCGTTGGAGCGGGATCCAGCGACCACCGCCATGCTCGACCAACTACACGGTTCTGAACTGCACTTTTGCAACGAAGATTAGCAAACGGACATGATTGTTTAACAAGCTGAGCGGTCGCTGCTGCGAGGGCTCGCATGATCTGCTCCTGCAGGTCAGCCGGTTATTCACCGCCAGCAATCGCGATGGTGACCCGCCGAGGCTGCTCGCTGACTCCGTCTCTGCTAAAGATTGGTGGCCCTTTTCTGCGAGTACAACAGCAGCAAGTTCACGACTCGGACGGCCTTGTGACCAGGATTGGTCCAAGGCGCAGCATTCGCTGTGACGGCTCGAAGGCTCGCTTCCCGGGTGGCGCCGGTTCAGGGCGAGGCAATCGATTCTTGGCTTGAGGTACTGGCGATTCGCATGCAAATGTCACTCGGCGCGATGGCACGCCACCTCGGACTATCAACCGAGCCGGGTCCGTTATGGCGAAATCTATTGTCGCAGAAGCAATGTGACACGCTTGCTGCAGCGACCGGAGTTCCACCAGACGTACTTTGCGGAATGACGCTGAGTGCCTACGACGGCACGGCGCTGCGGCTTGATCCCGACTCGAAGCGTCCGGACACGACCTTTCCTTTCGGACCGCCGTTGCGGGGTGGATCCGGAGCCTTCGGATTCGGTCGAGGGTCTTCCGGCCCTTCCGTTCGTCAGACTCACGGCGACGCGGCTCTTGGTACACGAGGACGGGGGCTATGAATGTATAGGCGTGGGAGCCGACAGGCGCGGACGATAGGTTCGCCGCGCGGTCGATAAGAATGCCGAAACCGTCCAGCTAAAGTGCGTGCCATCCGTTACGCAGTGTGAGCACCTACCGCCTCACTCCGTGAATACCCGGGAAAATGTCGTACCTCGGGGCCATCATTGGTCACGCAGGCAGTGAAGGGCAGCAGCGGGAGAGAAATCATGGAGCGTGACCGCGCATCGGGGTGGGTCGTCGGCTGAGGCCGTGGGAAGCCAGGAACGAGATGACGGAAGCTTTGGGGCATGGCTCAGCTGAGCTGTTCGCTGTGAACGAACAGTTGCAGGAATCGCCATCTGTCCGGCTCTTGGCCGCCAACAATCTCGCGGCCTACGTAACGCTGATGGAGCGCCATCTCGACCACGTCGCCAAGATCACCGAATCCGAACTCCTCCCAAGACTCGAGCAAGACATGGACTCGGTTGGTCTAGGCGATCTGACGGCGTTGGCCTTGATCAAACGCTGGTCCCGCGACGGCTTTCTCAACCGTGTGTCAGTGGGCACTGGGCCGGCAGCGCAGAACTACTGCTCCCTGAGCGAGAACGCCCGCGATGTGCTGGCTTTCCTGCGCGGCCTCCGGCGCGCGGCATCGGTGGCCACCGGTGGTTCTATGGAACGGATTTCGAGTGGGCTGAAGAAGGTTGCCTCCCAACTCGACGACGATCCCCAACGGGTCCGCGAAGACATCGAGGCCCAGATCGAAGACCTCTACCGACTCCTCGAGGAACTGGACGAGGGGCGCCGGCCGGAGCCTGACATGCTCAACCTCACCGACGAGGCGCAGTCGATCGCGCTGCAGATGGAGCAGATCGTCAACGACGTCGTTCGGTACGGCAGTAGACAGAATGAGATCACCACAGGGTTGATCAGCGGGACTGATGAGTCCGACCGCGAGTTCCGCGCCCGCTCCGCGCGAATGTTCTCCGACTACAACGACTTGTTCAACTCGCGGGAACGTGCCTCCTACATGGCGTTCGCCCACACAGTGCAGGACCCCGACAAGCGAGCGCGACTCAAGGCCGACATCGACCTGATCACCGATTGTCTACCCGATCTGCATCCGGGCCTACGCGATGTCATGCGCAGTTTCTTCAAACTCGTCAATGCCCAAATCGGCGAAGTCGCCCGCGTTGAACAGCGCTGCGCCCAACGGATTAATCGATTCTTCCGGTCAGGGACTGCAGAGCAGGCCCGAGGCCTGGCCCGCCAGGTCAATGAGGCGATCGCCAGCGCCCAGTTCCTGCTGGAGGAGTCGATCGTCGATTCACCCACCAAAGTCGACTTTCCGATCGGGGCACTAGCTGCCACCTCAATCGATCAGCTCGCCTTCAACATCCAGGACCCGACTCCGCCGCGAGCGGCGCGGGAAGCCGCCCCGCCGGCGGATCTGAGCGGCTTCAGCGCGCTGGCCGCGCAGGTCGACATGGTGGCGCTGACCGAACTGGTCAACACCGCGGTGGCCGTCGGGCCGGTATCGCTACCGGAAGTGGTCGGCATGGTCAAGACACCGTTTCTCAGCGACGTGATGGTCCTGTGGTCCATGGCATCCAGACAAAACAGTGGCCAGAAGCGGGCGACTCGGCCCGTGCGCTTTCGCTCCATCGCTGGCGGCGAGTGCGTGATGGAGGTCCCCGAACTCTACTTTCATGAGCCATTTCCAGATGCGGAGCGTCAATGACCCTGAGCGACTTCAACTTTGACAAGCTGCCGGAGGTTCAGCAGACGACGACCGCGGCATCACGGCTCCCACGCTTCGAGGGCGACTCGGGCGAGCTTCCTAGCCAAGCCTGCTGGGCGCTGCAGAATCTGTTGACGCGCCGCTTTATCAGCAAGGACGCCCATCCGGACCTGTGGGGCTGGGTGATTGACCACCGCCGGGCGCTGGCCTCGCGTCTGTGCGAGCTGGATCTCAAACTCCGGATCCACGAAGACCTCGAAGTGGCCTACGCCGAACAGGCACAACCCGACACCCAGTACCCTCGAGCGCGCAAGCTACTCCGGCGCGAACCCATGGGAACCTACGCCTCCATCCTGGCGCTGCAGCTTGCACGCATCGCGCGCACCAGCCGTGCGGACCAGTTGATCGGCCGTGACGACATCCACGAGTTGTTCATCGGGATCCGCCACAAAAAGGACCGCGACGAAGCCATGCTCCGCGGCCGCGTCGAAGACGCCATCACTAAGATGATCAAGGTCAAGATCCTGCTGCCCAGCGGCGAAGACCCGGACAGTTTCTCCATCAGCCCGGCGATCTTGGCCGTCATGAGCGGACAGATGGTCGACGAATTATCAAGGGAATTCGAGCGGCTGCGGCGCGATAGCGACGGCAGCGTCACCGACAGCAGCGCCGAAGTCAATCTCGACACCGAGGATGACGACGCCGGGGAGTGGACCGGCGCCGAGGACGAGGCATCCGATGACGACTAACGGCAGCGTGGTTCACTTGCCCCGCCAGCACTGGCTGTCGCGCATGCAGGTCATCAACTGGGGAGTGTTCGACGGTTATCACGACATCCCGTACACCCGCACGGGGACTCTTCTGACTGGATCCTCGGGTGCTGGGAAATCCTCGTTGCTCGATGCCCTGTCCGTGGCGTTCCTGTCTCAGCGGCGCCGCAACTTCAACGCCTCCAGCGACAAATCGGGCGGGCACGCGCCACAGTCGAGTCAGCGCAGCGTCGACAAGTACATCCGCGGCATGGTCGGCGACGTCCAGAACCCCGGTGAACGGGTGCGGAAGAAGTTCCTACGTCCGGATGGCGCGGCGTGGTCGGCGATCGCCGTGACTTACAGCGGCAGCACTGGATCGGTTATCACCGGACTCGTGCTCAAGTGGTTGCAAGCCGGCCAGGAATCGAATGCCTCCAGCTTGTACGCCATCATCAACGCCGATGTCGACATCAAAGACGCCTGTGACGCGTGGGCGGTCAGCGGTTTCTCGAAATCGGTTTTCGAGAAGGCGGGCTGGCAGTGTCGCCGCAAAGACGAAGGGTGGTATCTCGACACCCTCTACGGCGCGATCGGCCTGACCGGTGCCTCGGCGGCACTTGATCTTCTGGGTAAAGCAAAATCACTCAAAAGTGTTGGAGGGCTTGAAGATTTCGTACGCGAGTACATGCTCGACGAGCCGGAATCCCTCAAGGAACTCAACACCGCGTTGGAACAGATCAACCCCTTGGTGCAGGCCCGCGACGCGCTAAGCGTGGCGCGCCGGAAGCTGGAGCGACTGCGCAACATTGAAGAAAACCACACGAACTATGTCAGTGAATCTGCGCAACTGGCGACGATCCACCTGCTTGAGCGTCACACTGTCGTGGCGTGGATGGACCAGCAGCGCCTAGCTCAGATACCGCCGGAGATCGAGCGCCTGGACGCCGAGATCGACCGCATCGGTGGGGAAACCCAAGAGCTCGCCGATAGGCAGACCCTCCTGGATGCCCGCCGGCGTGAAGTCTTCAACGTCATTGCGAGTATCAACAGCGATCTCGCGCCGCTGCAGAGCGCTCTGAACAGTGCACGCGCTCGTACCCAGGAAGTCAGCGCGGCCCGCACCGTCTATGACGAAGTTCTTTGGGACCTGGAGTTTCCACCGGCGGAGACCGCTGAGGACTTCGAGTCGTTGAGGGTCGAAAGCCTCGCCGCCATTGGCAACATCACTGCTCAACTGACTGTGCTGCAAACCCGCATGATCGACGTTCTCGCCCCGGCCAAGAGCGCGGCCGGCGACCAGTTGCGCGCCGCCACCGAGGAACTCAAACGCGTCGAGGCTAGGGGCTCCACGGTTCCCCGGGACGCTGACCGGATGCGCGGCGAGATTGCCCAAGCGCTCGGCCTCAACCCCAGCCAGTTGCCGTATGTGTGTGAACTGATGGACCTCAGGCCCGACCGAGCCCGGTGGCGCAAGGCCGTCGAAAGGGTGCTGCGCGGGACAGGTCTGGCGTTGCTGGTTCCCGAGCGGCATCACCGCGCTGCGCTGCGTTACGCCAACGACCACAACATGCGCGGCTACCTGTGGATCGAGAAGGTCACCTCCGACCTCCCGGCCAGTGAGCCTCCCCGGAACACCCTCGCCGGCTGCTTGCAGCTCATCGACCCCCGCCACGAGGGCGCCCGGACCGCTGCGCACCTGATCGCTCAAAAAGGCGACTACACCCTCGTTGACAGCACCGAGGAGTTCGCCCACCACCGACGAGCCGTCACCGACCAGGGGCTCCGTAAGGAGAGCGAGAAGCGCAGCATCAAAGATGACCGAGGCGACCTGAGTCCGTCGGCCTACATCTTCCAGGGCAATATCGCCGAGAAGATCGCAGCACTGCGCGAGGAGCTGGACGAGGCGCGGGAGCGCTTCGACCAGGCCGAGAAGGCCCTGGCGGAGATCGACGCCAAGGTGGCCGGACTGCGCACGAAGAGCGCTCTGTGGGAAAAGCTGAGCCAGTTCGACCGCTTCAGAAAGGTCGATCTGGTCAGTGCCGAAGCAGAAGAGCAGGCCTTGCAACGACAGCTCGATGCATTGATGGCCGAGAATCCCGACCTGTCCGCGCTGGAGGCCGAGGCCGAAAAGTACAAGGACGACATCACAGCCCTGAGCAACCGACAAGCGCGCCTGGAACTCGAATCGGAGGACCACGACACACGGCGCACCAAACTGCTCAACTTGCAGGAAACGCTGCAGCCCGCCGCGGTGGGAGAGCACTCCAGGAAGGCCATCGAGACCTACCTACCGCAGCTGTCACACACTCTGGATCTGCTCGACCCCGGTCCCTATGTCACCGAGCTGTGGCGAATCATCTCCACTGATCAACAGCGCTTGGAGGTCAACGTCAACCGCCTCCGTAGAGACCTCGAAACCATCATCCGCAACTTCGACATCGACTTTCCCGAGGCCATCCCCAACGACAGCTCAGATCTGGACGAGAAGGTCCACGACTACGTGGCTCTGTGGCGCCGCATCAAAGACCGAGAAGTCGCCGAAGCCGAGGAGCAGATGCTGCTACTCATCACCGAGCAGGCACCCCACGCCATCCTTCGGCTCTACCAGCTCGCCGACGACGAGGCGCAGCGGATCCAGGACCAGATCAACCGGGTCAATGTGGGCTTGGCGTCGGTCGATTTCGCGCCGGGCACCATCCTGAAGCTGTGCGCAGAGGACAAACAGTTGACCGCGGCAATGCAATTCAATGAGATTGCCCGCCGAATTTCCGCGCGGATCCCGGCGGTGTCGAACCGCAATGAGAAAGCCATATTCGAGCAGTACCAGGACATTTTGGAGCTCCGGAACAGGTTGGCGTCCGAGCAGAGCGAGGATGGCAGGTGGAAGGCCGACGCACTCGATGTCCGCAACAGGTTCATCTTCTACTGCGCCGAGTACGACAAAGACGACCTACTGACGCCACAAGCGACCTACACCAACGCCACCGCGAAGTCTGGCGGCGAACAGGAAAAGCTCATGGCCTTCTGCCTTGCCGGCGCGCTGAGCTACAACCTCGCCGACCACGACAGTGGAGACAGCCGGCCGGTGTTCGCGCAGTTGATGATCGACGAGGCATTCTCTAAGTCCGATCCCGACTTCGCGCGCCAATCCTTATCTGCGTTCAGGCGCTTCGGCTTCCAACTCGTCATCGTCGCGACGGTGCAGAACACCACTGTGATCCAACCCTATGTCGACAGCGTTGTGATGGTCAGCAAGAACACAGACGAGCGGGCATCAGCCCAAACGGTAACCGTGCAGCGGCTCACCGAACTTCGCAAGGAAGCCGCAGCAGCCGCCGCCAGTCAGCCGGCCGGTTGATATGCGCTCCGTCGAGGACGCTGTCGAACACATCAAGCAAGTCTGCCAAGACAACTGGGTGAAATGGGCCCTCGGCAGAGGAAATTGGCCACTGAGAATCACTCTCGGTGCGCCGCGCGGAGCGCAGTTCAACCACACCATCACCGCTGCCCAGTTATGGGCCGCGTCCTGGGATGCAGCCCGCGCAAGAAGTCTTCCAGGATCTATCAACACCGAATCGCGCCGTGCCCGCGGGCTCGGAACACACGAACTACCAACGTCGTGGACGCTCAACGACCCGCTCGAAGCCCTCGAACTGTCTCCCGATATCGCGCAACAGTTCATCGCTGCCCGCGAGCGGTTTGCCTTAGCGATCGATATGCCAGAGGTGGTCTGGAATAGCGCCGAGTCCATCCCGCTCACGAGCGCCAAGGCGATCGCCAAACTCAGCGATGGTGACTGGCTCAACGCCATTGCGACCGTCGCGCGCATCGCCGATGGTCCAGGCGACGCGCTCATCCTCCGGCAACTCGCGGTCCCCGGCGTGCACACCAAATGGATCGAGAAAAACGCCGCTCTGCTGAGCGCAATGCTCGGCGCATCCGGCCCAGGTGACCCGCAGTCACGGCTGGAGACGCACATCGGCCTGCTAGCCGAGAAGGCTCCTATCCACGTCTATCTGCCCTGCCACCAGTTGCGTGCAGCAACCGCCGGCATGGACCGATTTGTCGCATCTCTGGCGACCCTCAACGCCAGTTCCCTTGCTCCCAAGGCAATTCTGATCGTCGAGAACCGCAAGTTCGGCAACACACTGGACTTTTACGCCGCCGACCTTGCCGTGGTCTACGGGCTGGGATACGGCGCTACCGCTCTCGGTGATCTGCGGTGGGCCGCTACGGCGAAGAAGCTCATTTACTGGGGCGACATCGACCGCGCCGGCCTTGCGATCCTCGCGTCGCTCCGGCGTGCCGGAATAGACGTGCAATCCTTCCTGATGGACGAACAAACCTGGGACCGCTACCCCGACTACCAGCATGACAGCGTCCGCGATCAGGGTCTCAATGAGACCGAGGTACCTGAGGGACTCCGCGAACCTGAGCGGAAGCTCTACGAGCGTCTCAATGATGAACACCGCCGCGACGGCAAGGACCGCCAGCTCGAACAGGAACACGTCCCCCTTGTGGAAGTCTTTGCCTCCCTCAGCGCGGCAATAGGCGCAGCGGTCACGCAGCGGAACCCCTGAGTGGTACCACCGAAGTCCGCGACGATCTCACCTGATGGACAGGCGACGACGAATCTGACTGTGGGTAGGCAATTGGACTACGGCCAGACTTCACTCGAAAGGTTTACATGAGTCGGAAAAGGGGCAAGGCGCGGGCAAGATCACGACGTCGTGCAAAACAACTACGCACGCCCGCTCAGGCGGCTGAAACAAGTAAAGAGCTTGAAGTCTCGATCCCAAACGAGTACTTCCACGAAGTCAAGATCGATGTCTTCTATGAGTCCGAGAAGCCCACAGACGACATCCTCAAGAAGGAACCTTGGTACTTCGGAACTGGGTTCTTCTATCGCGTGGACGGACAAGACTTCCTAGTAACTGCGAGGCACATTCTTTCTGCGCGCACTTGGCGTGAGAACGCTTGGAGGAATGATCACCAGGTTGCGCCCAACTACATACGTATCGGTGTGCGAGGGAAGACCGTCGATGGTGGGTTCAACGCGGATAGCCTTCCGGTTTACGACATCGTGCTACCACTCCTAGACGCCGACGAGAAGCCACTTTGGCTCGAACATCCGACGCGGCGACAGCACGTGGACGTCGCGGCCCTCCCCCTTGCTGGGTTGGTCAAGACCGACAGTTTCCACTACCTGCCAATCGAACCGGAACCACCTCTGAAAGAGCCACGATTCTGGGTCACCCAAGATGTCTTCGTTGTCGGCTATCCCCTGGGCCTCGGACACGGTTATCTCTGGCCGCTCTGGATACGTGGCACTGTTGCCTCGGAGCCCGCGATGTACTTCACTTTCAAAAACGACGAGTACCCCATGTTTCTCGTCGATGCCCGAACCAGAAGTGGCCAGTCGGGCTCGCCAGTCTTCCTAATGCGCCGACACTTTGCAGATGACCGAGGTAATCACGCTTTGCCGCGGTCACGCTTCGTCGGCGTCTACTCGGGGCGCGCGAATGACGAAGCCGCTAACCCGTCGAACCCGTTGCCAGCAGACCTTGGATTTGTCTGGCATGCAGGCGAAGTGGACCGCATCTGCCAAGGAAATGTTCGAGCGAATAGGGACGGCGCGGTGTAGCTGTGTGCCTGTCCTCTTCGTCCATCCATCTAGCTGAGCATGCGTATTTAGACTCCTCGATCCCGCGAGCAGCAGCGATGCAGAACAGGAACGTGCAAAGGATCAAGAAACGTCTCGCGGCGAAAACGGCACTAAGACGGCCTGGCCGGGTGCCAGCAGCGGTCAAGGGTGCGCCGCAGATTAGATCCGCTAACGGCGGAAGTTCAACAGCGCGGCTGCTTGTAAGCAACAAGCGGCTGACCTGCACTTTTGCAACGCAGATTAACAAGCTCTCGCGACACGCCCGAGACTTGTCAAAGTACCCAGGCGTGTCCTGTCAATCTTCGCTGCATCTCGACATCTTCTTCTTCTTCTTCTTCTTCTTGTCTGTCGGTGGGCGACGGTAGTGTCACTGGTGTTGGGGCAAGCCATTGGGGCGGGCTCACTTGTTTCGGAAGGGGAACATCATGGCGGTTTATGGCGACGGTGAATGCTTGGCTGGGCCGGACGGCTGCGAGGGCGAGGTCTTCGCGCGCTCGACGCTCTCTGGGAGTGGGGATGCCTATTACCGGTGCGATCACCACTATGAGGCGTATGCCGTCCGGCTTCAGCCGGTGATGGATGACATTAACCGGCGATATCCGGCGATGGCGCCGGCTGATTGGGACCCCTATTACGCGGGTGAGGCCTGGGACGAGGACGGCTGGTAAGCCGTGGTGGTTCCGAAATAGTTGCTGCGCGTTTTGGTTTCGTCGTATGGGTGTCGGTGTTCGGCGGTAAAATCGCAGTTGTGGGGCTGGTCATTCGGACTGGTCCACGATTCCCAGGGAAAGGGGAAAGCAGTGACTGCTGTCGTTGAGGGTTCGGTAGCCGCGGTGTCGCGGTCGGTCGCGGAGGCGTTGGCGGCCGGCGTCGAGTCGGGCGCGGTGGTGTTCGCGCCGCTAGTCGATGGACCGGTGCCAGGGTGGTTGGTAATCGAGGACTCCGCGGTGGGTGACGCGGAGCGCCAGTGTGCGGTCGTACGGCTCGACGGTTGCGCGGTGGTGGTGGTCGGCGCGGTGTCGGAGGTTCAGGTGTCCGGTGATCCGGTGCCGGCGGAGGAAGAGATGCCGGCGTGGGCCTCGGCGCTCGCCGGCGCGTTCTGGGCAGCTCGGCGGGCTCGAGGGGAGGCGCAGGCGGCACGCTTGGCGCTCACCGAGCATCAGGCGCGGCTGGAGCGCATCGTCGACGCAGCGCACGAGTACGCGAACGATAACGACCTGTGCGAACGGTTTGACCGGTTCATGCTGTCTCAGGGCTTGCGGCCGCGGTTGCGGGAGTGGGTGTGTGAGGTGGACGCAACCATCCGGCTTCGCATCCCTGTGTCGTCCCACAGCGCCGACGCGGCTGCGGGAGAGGTGACCGATCAGATGGTGCAGCAAGCGATCGCGGAGCTGCGCGGTCCGCTGTTGGCAAACGCGATCCAGGAGCACGACGTAGTGGACGTCGAGGAGAGCTAGCGCCCTGTCGGATAGTGGTGGCCGGCCCGTGACACGGTCGGCCACCACTATGCGTCGACCGTGTCAGCCTCCACCCGGCACAGGGGTGGGGTGTGGTCGAAACAGGTTCGCAGCACCCACTTTTCTTGTTGTCGATATGCAGTGAAGATTGACAAGGTGGCCAGTGTTGTTTAACAACAGGTCGCGCAGGTATGCCGAGCGGTAATTGCTCCGGGGGAGTGGCGATTTCGGCGGGCAGCTAGTTTGACACCGGTACGCGACACGCCGGGTATCTGTCAAAGTACCTCGGCGATTCTGGTCAATCTTCGCTGCATCTCCTCAGGTTTCGTTCGAGGGCTCTCGGCAAGCAACTTGAGTTCCTAACGAGAGTCAAGCGGCTTCGGTGGAGTTAAGCGACTTCGGTGGGTTTTATCCTGGGATGGACGGGC
>NZ_BAAGDE010000019.1:10044-99155 GCF_054660795.1 Mycobacterium sp. MUNTM1 | reverse complement strand
GGTTCGCTCGACCGGGAGCTCACGGACCGGGACATCGAGGTGGCCTTCGGCACCGTGCAGGCCGGCACCTGCGGCGCCGTGCGGACCCGGGCGGCGGGTGTGGTGAACGGCCGCGAGGCCATCGTCATCGAGCACGTCATCCGGATGGCCCGCGACGTCGCACCCGATTGGCCCACCTCCGACTGCGACGCCACGTATCGGGTCGACATCGAGGGAGAACCCGACATCCATTGCGAGATGACGCTGGGCGAGAGCGCGGGTCACGGGGCAGGGCGGGCCGCGATGGCATCCACGGCGATGCGCGTGGTCAACGCGATCCCGTATGTCGTCGACGCGCCCCCGGGCCTGCTGAGCTCACTGGACATTCCCACCACGTTGCCGCTTTACGCCTTCGGCTGAACGTGTAACGTACGTCGCAACGATCAGGGCAGCTAGGAGTATGCCGTGTACACACTGCGGTTCGACATGCGCGATCCCGAATGGGCCGCGCCGCCAGCCGATCTGTACGCCGCGGCGCCCGAAATGTCCGAGTGGGCCGAGGAACACGGTGGTCTGGCCGCAGTCCTGTGCGAACACCACGGCTCCGAGGACGGCTACTTGCCGTCGCCGTTCCTGCTGGCCTCGGCGGTGGCCGCGCGGACGCAACGGCTGGCGCTGAGCCTGATCCTGATCCTGCCGTTCTACGAAACCGTGCGTCTCGCCGAGGACATGGCGGTGCTCGACATCATCAGCAACGGGCGGGCTTCTTACATCCTGGCTCTGGGCTACCGGCCCGAGGAGTTCGAGCACTTCGGCGTGCCGATCAAGAAGCGCGGCCGCCTGTGCGACGAGAAGTTCGCGCTGTTGCGGCGACTGCTTGCCGGCGAAACCGTCGTCGAGGACGGCCGGCGGATCAGCGTGACGCCCCGACCGCTGACTCCCGGCGGGCCGGGACTGATGTGGGGCGGCGGTACGGTCGCGGCGGCCCGCCGGGCCGGCCGGTACGGCCTGGGCATGCTGGGCAATGCCAACGCGCCGGGCATGCAGGAGGCCTACGAGGAGGCGTGCCGCGAGCACGGGCATACACCCGGCCCGACGATGTTCCCCGACCGCAACACGCCCTCGGTCGTATTCGTCGCCGAGGACGTGGACCAGGCGTGGAAAGAAATCGGCGAGCACCTGCTGCACGACGTGCGCACCTACGCCGCGTGGAACCCGGGGGACGAGACGACGGCGGGATTCAGCCACGTCAACACCATCGACGAGCTGCGTGAGACGGGCACGTCGCACGTGATCATCTCGGTGCCCGAAGCGATTTCGCGGGTGAAGGCCGGCCAGGTGCTCAACCTGTCACCGCTGTGCGGCGGGTTGCCGCCGGAGATCGCGTGGCCGTACCTCAAGCGCGTGGGCGAAGTGGTGCTGCCCGAGGCGCTCGGCTGACCGCTACTCCTCGCCGAATCGATCGACGAGGTGCGAGTTTACGCCGTCGGCGTCGAGTCGCCGCGCCACCAGATAGCCCGCGCCCATCCAGGCGCGCCGAGACCAGTTACCGAACGAGACCCGTGTTCCCGGGGCGCCGGACGCGGCCGGCATCATCTTGACGCGTTCGAGCGCCTCCTTCACGCCGCGGGGGCTCAGCGGGTGGGCATCGGCGAGCGCGCGCAGCAGGGTGTGCGCGACATCTCGATTCACCACCGGCACACACCATTCCGGTCGCCGGCCGTAGGCCTCGTCGTACTCGTCGAGGAAACTCTGGCCGACCGTGTTGCCCTCGTCGTACTGGTCGACGCCGGTCCAGCCCATGAAGGCGTTCCACATGATGGGGTTGAGCCAGGCGTTCTGGAACGCGGTACCGCAGAACCGGGGCGGATCCCAGCCCAGCTCCTCGAGCGCCGGGTTGACGAAGACGATCCCGAAGCCGAAGCCGCAATGCACGATCGCCTGCGCCTTGGCGTCGTGCAGCGCTTGGACGGCGGCCGTGACGTCCCCGGCGGTCTGGGCGATCGATGCCTCGGCCACGATGCGAATGCCCTTGCGGCGGCATGCATCCCGGAAGTTCTTCAGATACGCCTCGCCGACCAGGGACTGCTCGATCAGCACGCCGACCTCGGTGTGACCGCCTTTGGCCAGCAGGTCGGACCAGAAGATCGGTTCGTCGGTGTGTGAGCCCATCGGAAACGCGAAAACCCATTCACTGAGGGCGACGTCGGACCCGGTCACGCTGATGCAGGGGACCTTGAAGCGCTCGTCGATGGCTTCGCGGGTGGGTATCACGTTGTCGCCGATGTTGGGGCCGAAGACGGCCAGGCAGCCCTCGTCGCACAGCTCGCCGTAGGCGTCGATGACCGCCTTGACCGATCCGTTGGGCAGCCCCTCGACCTCGCGGTAGACGATGTTGATCGGCCGATCGATCAGCCCTTGCTCGACGCCCTTCTTGAAGACCAGATCGAAGGGTTGCGTCAGGTCCTCGAAATACGTTTGTGGAAAGCCCTCGGGCAGTAGGAAATCCATCAGGTAGCCGATCTTGATCGGCTCGGCGGTGCTCTCGTAGCCCATGTGTGCGCTGCCTTACTTGGGTTGGTTGGGGACGCCGGGGTACAGCTGCTCGGTTGGCCCCGCGGTGACGTAGCCGCCCAGTTTCGTAATGAGGTGCGGCGCAAAGACCGCGCCGTACACCAGGTGCCCGACGACGATGACGGCCACGACGGACAGCACCGCCGACTGGCCCCGGCTCTTCGCCCTCCTATCGGCCCACATGTCGATGACGTTTCGTCCTTCGGCATCGGTGCGCCCGAGCAGATACGTGAACAGCATCATCTGGATGCCCATGGCCAGCGCGTCGTACAGGGGGTACTGGTGCTTGGTGCCCTCGAAGATCGCGAGGCCGGGAATCACGTACCCGTAATAGAAGTTGCCGAGCTGGGCCCCGGTGAAGGCGTTGAAGAACAGCGCCCAGCAGATACCGACGACGAGGCCGACGACGAGCAGGGCAATCGGCCTGCGCCAGCTGAACTTTGCGCTCAGCCACCGTCCGAGGGCCGCCCCGGTCACGGCGGGAATGATGAAGTAGGAGACGTAGCCGATCGGCACCGCTAACGGCAACCCGCCCCACGTCACGTTCAACGGCCACCAGGACGGCATGCGTGGCAGCGCCGGCGGAAACTGTGCGTACATCGCCCAGTCGTAGGGCGACTCGATCCAGGAGAACGAGATCGCCGAGATGCCGAGCAGCAACAGTGGGTGGATGCGGCGGCGCCGGTAGCTCAGATAGATCCCCGCGATCAGGAACGCGATGCTCGCGGCGTAGGAGAAGTACTGGGCCCCGGCCATCGCCGGAGTCATCTGGGTGTTCACTCGCGGCCCTCGTCGCTCGGCGCGCGCCGCGCCTCGGGATCGAAGCGGAGTACCAGCCCGAATATCAGAACGATCAGCCCGAACAGCGTGCCGAGCATGATGACAGCGCCCATGATGTCATCCTTCCGGTGGTGTCGCCTTTAAGGTAGTGGATACTATCCTATGGAGATAGCGGATACTATCCCCAAGGCGGTCGACCCCATGGCCGTTCGGAGGAGTGGACATCGGTGCCCCAGCGAGCAATTAAGCAGCCGGTGGCGGTGGCGCGCCGGCCCCGCGGCGAGCCGCGCCGACTGCTGCTCGACGCCGCCCGGGAGCTCTTCGCCGGCCGGGACTATCGCAGCACCACGACGCGTGAAATCGCCCAGGCCGCCGGGGTCACCGAACATCTGCTGTTCCGCAACTTCGGTTCGAAGGCCGCGCTGTTCCGCGAGGCGCTCGTGGTGCCGTTCGTGAGCTTCGTCGACGAATTCGGCCAGACCTGGCAGTCGGTGGTTCCCGAGGAGACCGACGAGCAGGAGCTGACGCGGCTGTTCGTCTCCAAGCTCTACGACGTGTTCGTCGAACACCAGGGTCTGCTGCTGACCCTGATGGCCGCCGAGAATCTCAGCGACGAGGAGAAGGCCGACGCCGGCATCGCCGAGATTCGCCGGGCGATCACGGTGCTGGGCCAGATCAGCGTGGAAGGCATGCAATTGCGCGGGTTGCGGTCCGATCACCCTGACCTGCCGGCCCACTCGACGGTGTCGATGATCGCCGGCATGGCCGCGCTGCGTTCAACCTACTTCGGTGACAATCCACCGCCGCGGGAGGTGATCGTTGAGGAACTCGTCCAGGCACTCCTGCATGGCTTCTTGCACCGCAACGAATGAGACAGGGATCCGACAATGACAAGCCCCAGCGCCGTCGAGTTGTATTACGACCCATTCGATGTCGAGATCGACTCGAATCCATACCCGGTGTGGAAGCGGATGCGCGAAGAAGCGCCGCTGTACTACAACGAAAAGTACAACTTCTACGCGCTGAGCCGATACGACGACGTGGTGCGCGAACTGCCGAACTGGGAAACTTACCGCTCCGGCAAGGGCACCACCGCCGACATCCTGTTCGCGAACATCGAAGTGCCACCAGGCATTCTGCTGTTCGAGGATCCGCCGCTGCACGACCTGCACCGCAAGCTGCTGTCCCGCGTGTTCACGCCCCGGCGGATGCTGGCGGTCGAGGATTTGGTGCGCGGGTTCTGTGTCCGCGAGCTCGACCCGCTGGTCGGCGGGAGCGGCTTCGACTTCATCGCGGACCTGGGGGCGATGATGCCGATGCGGACCATTGGGTATCTGTTGGGCATTCCCGAGGCCGATCAAGAACAGATCCGGGACCGCAGCGTCGCCAACATCTCCTTGTCCGAGGACAGCGATCCCGCCGCGGTCGACGCGAACGTCTTCGCCAATTCCATCGCCCTGTTCGCCGAGTACATCGAGTGGCGAGCCGAGCATCCCTCCGACGACCTGATGACCGAGCTGTTGCGGGCCGAGATCGACGAGCCGGACGGCACGCGGCGTCCGTTGACGCGAACCGAGGTGCTGGCCTACACCGCGATGATCGCGGGGGCGGGTAATGAAACCACCGCTCGCTTAATCGGTTTCATGGGTCAACTGTTGTCGGATCACCCGGATCAGCGCCGCGAACTGGTCGCGGACCCGTCGCTGATTCCCGGCGCGATCGAGGAGACGCTGCGGTACGAGCCGCCGTCACCGGTGCAGGCCCGCTACGTCGCGCGCGATGCGGAGCACTATGGCCGCAAGGTGCCCGAGGGATCGTTCATGCTGCTGCTCAACGCCTCGGCCAACCGGGACGAAAGCCACTTCCCGGATGCGGATCGCTACGACATTCACCGCCGCGGAAGCCACCTCAGCTTCGGGCAGGGCCTGCACTTCTGCCTGGGCTCGGCGCTGGCGCGGCTCGAAGCGCGGGTGGCCTTCGAAGAAGTGTTGAAGCGTTGGCCGGACTGGGAAGTCGACTACGCGAACGCCCGACGGGCGCACACCGCGAGCGTGCGCGGCTGGGCCCGCCTGCCCGTCGTCGTGGGCTAGCGCCCGCGAGCGTCACGCCAGGGTGACGCGGGAGCGCGGGAGTCACGGTAGCGTGACACGCGGCGAAAGCTAACTGCCGCTTTGGTCCACCAGGACCGCGCCGTCGGGTTGATTTCCCAACGTCTGCAACGGAATATCGTCACCCTGGGCGGTGAGGCGCACGATCTGGGCCAGTTGCCCGGGGGCGTCGCACTGCAGATAGTGGTCGGCGCCCGGCACCACCCAGTAGCGATTGCGGCCCGGCTTGTGCTTCAGGTACGTCTGCCAGACGTGATTGGCGACGCGCAATGGCGCCACGTTGTCGTGGAGTCCCCACGCCACCGTCGTATCGACGTGGCTCGTGGAAAGCGCTTCCAGCCAACCGGTTTCATCGGACGCCCGCTCGTGCAGGTATTGGATGGTGTCGGGCAGCACGCGGATGCCGTCGTTGTGGGCGAAGCATTTGGCCAACGCGGCGATCTCCGGATCCTCCAGTGTGCGTCGCGGCATGAACGTGCTCGCGCCCATGCCGGCCGCCAGCATCTCCGGCGTCGTGGCCGCGGCGGTCGGCCGCGCGGTCGCCGGGTCGAGCAGCGCGGTCTGAAAGGCGGTGAGGTTGGAAAGCGGGAGGTAGATGTTGGCGTTGGTCAAGATCAGATCGACGGGGCCTGCCGGTGGGTCTTGTCCGGCCAGCATGCCCACCGCGATCATGCCCACGCTGCTGCCGCGATCGTGGGTAAGCATGCGGTAGTGGGTGAGCCCCCACACCTGGGTGATCGCGTGGACGAGCAGGCGCGCGTCGTCGTAGAGCGAATACACGTAGGGCTCGGGTGGTTTGTCGGAGAGTCCGTACCCGGGAAAGTCCAGCAGGTAGATGTCGAACTCCGCGCTGAGTTCATTCGTCAGCGCGCCAAAGTCGATGCTGCTGGTGGGAAAGCCGTGCACCAACACCAATGCGGGCGCACCGGGAGTGCCGCACCGGCGGCTGAACACCGCGACCTCTTGGCCGTCGTTGGCGGCGGTCGTCGAGCGCCAACGAAGCTCGGTACCGCCGTCGTGCCACTGCGCAAAAATGTCCAAGCTGTCAGCATCGCAGAGGTGGTCGCGGCAGACAATACGTGCTTACGGGCACGTCACGTGGATTCCGAAAGTCACATCGCGCAAGCCACTTTGGCCGGGCGTGGTGGCTTGGCCGGTCCCGGTGACCGTGTAGCTCTTGCCGTCCTTGGTCGCTTGGACCTGATTCGGTGATCTGGTTCCCTGATAAGGCAATTGGTACAGCCCGCTGTCCAGCTTGAGCGAAATGGCGAAGCCGTCGATGCCGGGCGGTTGCTCGTCGGAGACGGCCAGCGACACCGATGCGGAATCGTCGTGCACGCTGATCCGGGTGGTGAGGTCACCTGATTCCGGGGGAGAGGCGCTGGGCTGCGCAGCCGAGCGGGTGCAGTCCACCGCGGCAATCATCGTGTGCTTGTTTCCGTCGATCATGACGGTCGTGCTGGCCAACGGCGGGCCCGAGCTCGAGGTGGCGGCGGGGTGATCGCCCTTGCTGGAACACGCCGGCAGTCCGACCGCCAGGGCCACCACGCCGAGTGCGGCGGCCGCCTTAGCGCCCCACCGCTGTTTTTTCAGGTTCGTCATCGCTGTCCTCCGCTAGGCGGTCATGAGGACTATAAAGCCTGTTCGTTACGGCCAGGCTTCCCAGCCGATCATGCCGCGCAGCGGGCCGGCGAACACCGGCCGCACCGCGCTTGAACGCCAACGCTCTTCGATAATCGGGGCCAGCGCGCCCATGGTCGTCAGCGGGTCCTCATCGAGGTAGACGACGGTGATGTACTGGTGATCGGTTCGCCAGCCGCGCGGGAGGTGGCTCCACCCGGCGCTGGAACCGAACGTCCACGCGCCGGCCGTGCCCGGCGTCGCGAGCAGGGCCGGGTAGTGCTCGGCATGCAACCACTGCAGCCAATCGTCCGGCCGGCCGTCGGCGGGTTCTTCGACGATCAGCACGATGCCGCGATGCGGCCGAAACGGCACCACCTCGGGCGAAATCAGGGCGTGCGGCGAGGATTGCCACTGCAGCAGGCGCAGGCCGGCCACCTGCAGCGACGGCCGCACGACCGGGAAGCGGCCGTTGTCGCGCAACGCGCGGCCGAGGGTGACGAAGTCGTCGAAGGTCGTCTCGACGGGGTCGCCGACCAGGTAGTGCACCGCGTTGCCGATTTCCCCCAGCGGACCGTTTGCGGCCAGCCGGTGATCGGGGTATTCGCCGTCGGCGATCCAGCGCAATCCGTGCACGATGCCGGGCAGCTGGTATTGCTCCGGCATGTGATCGAGCAGGTGCCAGCGCAGGTAACTGCCGTCGTCGTCAGCGGGCGGTGCGGCGGTGAGGCTGAAAATGCCTGCCCTGACGCGGATCACGCGGGTCCGCCGGCGGGGGGATGCAGCTCCGCCAGCGCCTGCAGGTTCTCCAGGTAGTGCTGCAGCGAGGTGTGGCGGAAGGCGGCGCTGACGATCGTCGCGCCGTGACTGGTCGTCTCGCCCAGCAGGTCGCGGGTTCGCTCGGGCTGGCCGATGGGGTCCAACAATGCGGGTGCGGGCAGGACGACGTCGAATCCGGGATGAAGGTCGAAGCGGCCCAGCCAATCCCGGGCCTGCTGCAGGCTCACATTGAACGGGGCCCAGCCGTCGGCCAGTGTTGCGGCGCGGCGCAGTGATCGCAGCGTCCGCCCGCCGATCCAGATGGGCACGCGTTCCTGGACCGCGCGGGGATCGACGACCAGGCCGTCGAACGAGTAGAACTCGCCGTGGTAGGCCGGTTCGTCGACCGACAGCGACGCGCGCAGCGCCCGTAACGCGTCGTCCCCGCGCGGGCCACGGTCGTCGAAGGGTGCACCGATGAGATCGAATTCCTCTTTGAGGCTGCCGACGCCGACCCCCAGGATCAGCCTCCCGCCGCTGATCTGGTCCAGCGTGCCGTAGCGCTTGGCGATTTCGAGAGGGTGGTGGTAGGCGAGTACCAGCACGTTGGTGGCCAACCGAATTCGTTGGGTGCGGGCGGCCAGGTACCCGAAGGTCGCCAGCGGATCCCAATAGCGGGTGCCGCGGCGGCCCCGCTCGGCCGCGGGCAGCGCGATGTGCTCACTGCAGGTCAGGTGGTGGTAGCCGAGCCGGTCCGCGGCCTCGGCGATCTGGGCCAGATCCTCGATGGTGGCGGTCTTCTCCCACTCACCGCTGCTTCCGGGAAACATCGTCACCACCGGGGTGGCCACCGACAGTTTGGCGTGTCCGCTCATCCCTGCATGTACCCTCCGGCATCGACGGGAATCGATTGGCCCGTGATGGTACGGCTTTCGTCGCTGGCGAGGAACAGCGCCAGGTTGGCGATATCCTCGGTCGAGGAGATATCTTGCAAAGCAACGCCTTTGAGTTGCTTCTTGCGAACCGTTTCGGCGTCGACGCCTTGCTCGTCCGCGGTGCGTTGCACCCATTTGCGCCACAGCTCGGTGTCGATGGCCCCGGGCACAATGCAATTGCACCGGATACCGTGCGGACCGACCTCGAGCGCGACGGCCTTGGTGAACGCCCGCAGTGACGCCTTCGCGGTGACGTAGTGGGTTTTGCGGACCATCCCGGTGTAGCTGACGGTGGACGAGAAGTTCAGGATGACGCCGCGGCGCCGCTGCAGCATCGACTGGTTGAGCACTTCGCGGGTGCACAGCATCGCGGCGGTGAGGTCGATAGCGATGGTGGCGTTCCAGTTGTCCAGCGTCTGTTCCCAGATCCAGCGGTCCTGTCCGGGAGCGGCGGCGTTGTTGCACAGGATGTCGACGTGGCCGAACTCGTCGACGCCGCGCGACACCATGGCGGCGACGTCGTTCTCGTCGGTCACGTCGGCGCGTATGCCGATGGCGCCGGGACCGGCCGCCTCGGCGGCCGCGCGGACCAGCTCCTCGCGCCGTGCGGCCAGCAAGACCTTGGCGCCCTCACGGACGAACAGCGAGCCCAGCACCGGTCCCAGGCCGGTACTGGCCCCAGTGATGATCGCGACCTTGCCGTCGAGCCGGCCGGTCATAACGTCGTGTTCCCAGGCGGATTCATGCCGGGCAGATTGTAGCGCCCACCTGATTCAGGAAGCGGCCGTCGCGATGAACATGCCGGCCGCGGCGACGATGAGCACCAGGTCGATCAGCATCGCGTAATGACGCGGGTGGGCCCTACGCACGAGCGAACGCGTGACGAACGGGCCGATCATCAAGGCGGCGCCGATGACCAGCCCGCGGGCCACGACGGCGACGTTCAGCGCACCCAACTGACCGAAGGTGCTGATCTTGCCGACGTAGAGCACCAGGGCGCTGGCGGCCTCGGACCCGAGGAAGGCGCCGCCGGTGAGCCCGTAGCCGGTGAAGATCGGAACGCTCAACGGCCCCGTCGACAGCACCATGCCCGTGAGGAAGCCGACGACCACGCCCGCGATGGCGAGGTGCCAGAGCCGTACCCGCCACTGCCGGGCGTGCGCGAGCCTGCGCACGGGAATCATCGCGAGAAAAAACACGCCGAGCAGCCCGTCGACCACCGCTTGCGGGATGCTCAATAGGGTGTTGGCACCGAGCACCGCGGCGGGGGTTCCGGGCAGCGCGTACGTGAGCACCGGACGCCAGCGGATCTGCCGCCACCAGGCGGCAACCCGGGCGACATTGGCCATGACCGCAGCAATGCCCATGACAGGCACCGCAATTCGCGGCCCGTACATCATGACCAGCGCGGGCAGCAGCACCAGGGACGATCCGGTGCCGACCAGTCCGCCGAGCGCGCCGGCGGCCAGCGCGATGACAAAGAGGAAGAAAAGAGCCAGCATGAAAGGACCTTCTGGCCGGCGCGAGGCGCACCGGTCGGGGTCCTCCAGGCTTTTGTCCGTTCAGATGACCGCGCCCCGTCGGGGGACGCGGTGGCGCCGCTCGGACCAGGCACATGAAGTCGGAACCCTAGGCGCTATCGTCCACAGGCTAACAAAGTTTCGCGGATCCGCTACCGCATGCGCTTGCGAGAGTCGCCGCGCGACGACAAGCGACTACGCGTCGCCGCGTTCTACCGGGTGGTCGGGATTTGCGCTCCACTCCGACCACGACCCTGGATACAGCGCCGCCTCCCGGCCGGACGCGGCGAGCGCGGCGATCGTGACAGTGGCGGTGACGCCTGAGCCGCAGTAGGCGCCCATCGCGTCGTGACGCTCGATGGCGCGATCGGACAACAGTTGTGCCAGTGAGTCGTCGTCGAGAAAGGTGCCGTCCGCCGCCAGGACCGAGGTGCTCGGCAGATTCTTCGCGCCGGGGATGTGGCCGGCGACGGGATCGAGAGGTTCGACGTCGCCGCGGTAGCGTTCCGGTGCGCGCGCATCGAGCAGCGTGACGGTATCCTCGGCGACGCGCTCGGCCGTCAGCGTGCGGCGGCTTCCCGCATACAGATCATGTTGCGCCACAGTCACATTCCCGGGTGCCGGATCGACGGGTCCGGTCTCGAGGGATTGTCCCGCCGAGCGCCACGCGGCCAGGCCGCCGTCGAGGATGCGTACGTTGTCCAGTCCGGCCGCGGTGAGCACCCACCACGCCCGTGCGGAACCGGCGCGGTTCCAGTCGTCGTACACCACCACCAACGTGCCCTGCCGGATTCCCCAGCCGCGCGCGGCGGTCTCCAGGTCGCGTCCCGACGGCAGCGGATGACGGCCCTTGCCGGAGACCGTGTGGTCGCTGAGGTCATCGTCGAGCGAGACGTAGACCGCGCCCGGAATGTGCCCGTCCAGGTACGCCGAACGTCCGTCTGGGGCGTCGATGCTCCACCGCACGTCCAGGATGGTGACCGGATCACCGGCGGAGACGATGTCCGCTAACTCGGTGGCGGTGATCAGTACCTGATTGCGTGCTCCCACTGGATCCTCCCTGTCGGTCTCCAGCGAGCCTAGCCAGCGCGGCGAGACCACTGCCCCCTACGGGTGTCGGATGCTGTCCGACCAATGGTCTGGCATACCGACCATCGGTCGGTTATGCTGATCGCTCAGAGAGAGGTGGTGCAATGAGCACTTCGCAGCAGTCGCAGATCCGGACGCGCATGTTCGCCCGCGTGATGGGCCCGTATCTCACCATTGTGCCCACGACGGTCGCGATACGCGGCTCGTATGTGCAGGCGCTGTTCACCGAGTTCAAGGCAAATCCGATGTGGCCGTGGCTATATGGCGCTATCCTCTTGATGGGCGGGCTGTTCATCATCGCTTTTCACCAGTACTGGCGCGGGCTCGCGGCGATCATCGTGTCCTCCGTCGGCTGGTTCTTCCTCATTCGCGGACTGCTGCTGTTGACCGTCCCCATGGCCTACGACGCGGCCGGCAACGCCATCTACGGCTCTGGCGCTTTCGCGGCGATATGGGTGTTGTTCATCGGCCTGGCCTTGGCCGGGCTGTACTTGACCTACGTGGGCTGGAAACCGGAACCCCGCGCCCCTGAGTCTGTGCCGGGAACAACCCAGGATCGCTCGGGTGCCGCGGGTAGTTAAGCATCCCGATATCCGCCGGGCGGAGCTGCTGGACAGAGCGACCGAATTATTCCTGCGGCGTGGCTATGACAATGTCAGCCTGAACGATCTGATCGCCGATGCCGGTGTCTCCAAAGGCGCTTTCTATCACTGGTTTCCGTCGAAGGACGCGCTGATAGCCGCGCTAGCCGAGCGCAGCGCCCGAGCGGCATTCACCGTCGTCGAGGAGGCCGTCACCGCGTGCGGCGGGAACGCGCTGGCTCGCCTGAATGCCGTGCTGCAAGCCGGTTTTGACGCCAAGATGAAGATGGGCGTCCCCGAGCAGCTGGCCGCCATGGTGGCGTTGCTGCGTCCCGACAACGCCCACCTGTACGCACGAATACTGGCCGCGGACGAGGCGTTGTCGTTGCCGCTGTTGACGCGCCTGATCTCCGAAGGAGTCACCGACGGCGTCTTCGACACCTTTGACTCCGAAGGGGTCGCCGACATGATCTATGGACTCGCCGCGCGTACGAACTCGATCGTGCTCGATGTGCTCGAGGCGAGCGACGATGCCACACGAGCGCGGGCGATCGACGCTCTCGCAACGCGTTTCAGACTGCACGGGATTGCCGTCGACCGCATACTGGGCCTACCGGACGGCAGCGTCACCACGCTGACGCGTGCACAGGTCGAGGCGATGGTCGGGGCGCCGGGTGGATAGGGATTCGGCTAGGCGCTTTCCTGAGCAGTCCCCAACGACGCGAGCATGCCCGCCGCCGCCCGTTCCCAGGTGAAGTTCTCCGCGCGGCGTCGTGCAGAGCTGCGGCGGTGTTGTTCGGGCCGGTCGACGATCGTGCCGACCGCCCAAGCCATGGCGAATGGGTCGTTGTCGGCCAAGGCACCGCTGTCCGGGGTGACGATCTCGGTGAGCGCCGACGTGCGCGACACCACCGCCGGTGTTCCGCACGCCAGTGATTCCAGCGCGGCCAGACCAAATGTCTCGTGGGGTCCCGGTGCCAGCGTGACGTCCGCCGTGGCCAGTAGTCCCGCGACGGTATGCCGGTCGTTGATGAAGCCGGTGAAGTCGATTGGCAGGCGAGAGGCCTGTCTCTCCAGCTTCGCCCGCATCGGTCCCTCGCCCACCACGACCAGCCGAGCGTCGACGCCGGCATGACACAGCGCGCCCAGTGCGTCGATGCTGCGGTCGACGCGCTTTTCGACCGACAGGCGTCCGCAGTGAACCAGCAGCATTTGCTGCGGCGCGGCCCACCGCTCGCGCACCAGATGGGAATGCCGGCGCGGATGAAACGTCTGCAGGTCCACACCGAGTGGAACGGTGACCGTGTTGTCGGCACCGATCCGGTCGAATTCCTCGCGCGCGAAAGCGGTCGTACACACCACGGTGTCATAGTTGGCCGCCGTGCGCCTGTTGGCGACGTCGGCGAACTTCTGCGCGGGACGGCGCGGAAGTATCTGTCCCACAAGGCGATCCAGGCGCTCGTGAGAGATCATCACCGTCCGCGCGCCGTATTCGCGGCCCCAAGGCCCCAGCGACCTCAGCGTGAGCCGATCAGAGACCTCCAACGCGTCGGGCCGCAGCGCTTCGAGTAGCTTCTTGACGGGCCCCGGCATCACCGCTCGGTAACCACCGGTGAAAGGAATCAGCTTAGCGGGCAACGTGATTCGCACCACCCCGGTGGGCAGCTGAGTATGCTGCGCACAGCGGCCGGGGACGATCAGGAAGACCTCGTGCCCGCTGGCGCAATATTCCGCGCCCAGCCGGTCGATCGCGGTGCGAAGGCCGCCGGAGCGAGGGCCATAGAAATTGGCGACCTGTACAACGCGCATAACGTGAGGACACGCGGCGCGCGTGTGCACTCATCAATGCTGAACCGACGGGCGCCTGAACTCTGTGTGAACTTCGCTTCCGGACGCTGCTAGTCGCCGGTGGGCGGCCCGAACCAGCGCTGCAGCGCAGCGTGCAGCGCGGTTTTGTCGGCCGGCCCGAATTCGTCGGCCGCCCAGGCGACATAGCCGTCCGGCCGGATCAGCAGCGCAGCGGGGGGCCGGTCGGCCATGCTCGCGGCGACGGTGTCGACACGATCGGCCCAGCCATGCGCCGCGTCCGTGACGCCTCCGCCGAGGTCGAGCAGAACCGGGCGGGCTTCGTGCAGCAGTTCGGTGACCCGCCGGCCGTCGTCGAGCGTCAAATCGGGCACGAGTTGACCCGACAGCGGATGGCGGTCGGCCACGTCATACCGGACGTCGGCGCCGGCGAGGAGCGCCGCCATGTGCTGTTGCGAGTCGGGGAAGGTGAACAGCTCGCCCATCAGCGTTCGCAACGCGCCGACTTCCGGGCCCGGCGCCATGAGCGCGATCTGAGCCAGCGAGTGCATCATCACGCGCCGACCGACCGGGTAGCGCTCGGACTGATAGGTGTCGAGCAATCCGGCCGGTGCGGTGCCGTTGATCTCGGCCGCGAGTTTCCAGCCCAGGTTCATCGTGTCTTGCAGGCCCAGGTTCAAACCCGGACCGCCGAGCGGGCTGTGCACGTGCGCGGCATCGCCGAGCAGCAGTACCCGGCCATGGCGGTAGCGCTCGACGTGCCGGGTGTTCTGCCCGTTGATCCGCCGAAGGGCATGCGGCCCTGCGTCTTTCGGCTCCTCGAAGGGGATGTCCACGCCCAGCACGCGGCGCGCGCTCTCGCGCAGCTCGGTCAGGCTCATGGGCACCTCGGGAACCGGTGGGCCGAATTCGATGGTGCCGAGTAGCGCACGGCCCGGCTCGAATTCGGCATAGATGATCCCGCCGCGATCAAAGCGGTTGTGCCCGAAGGGCAGCAGGCCGAATCCCGGGATCTCGATGCAGTACTGGGGCCGGCGGAACTCGTCGGGCATATGCACATGCGCGAGCCGGCTCACCATCGGCGAGGTGAAACCGGGAAAGTCGATGCCGAGTGTCTTGCGGACCAGGCTGCGCCCGCCATCGGCGCCGACGGCGTAGTCGGCGACGATATCGTAATCGCGCTCGGACGACGAGACCGTCAGCGCAACGGATTCCGGGGTCTGCTGGATGTCGACGAGTCCATGCCCCCAGCGCAAATCCACCCCGAGATCACGGGCCTGCTTTTCCAGCAGTCGCACCAGCCGCGGCTGTTGTATGGGCAGGAGGTGCATGGGGTTGTCGGGCACCTCCGAAAAGTTCAGACCCATGGCCGCGAAAATCCAGCCCGGGTTGGGTCGCGGTGGCTCCTTGTCGCCGGTGAAGGCCTGATACAGGCCGCGCATGTCGAGCATTCGAACGACTTGTCCGACAAGGCCGTTGGCCTTCGGCTCGGGGCTGGGACCGGGCAGGACGTCCAGCACGACGGGCCTGACACCGGCCAGCGCGAGCTCGCAGGCCAGCAGCAGGCCGTTGGGCCCGGCGCCGGCGATGACGACGTCGGCGTGTTCGTCAGTCATGGCGTGCCTTCTTTCTGGGAGGTTCGGGTAGGCCCGCGCTGACGGCGGCGAAGCCCTCGCGGATCAGTGTGGTGATGGCCACCGGCGGGTCGGCCCGCACGTAGGCGTCGGCCGCGGCATCGCCGACGGCGCGCACGACGGACATCACCAACCGTGGGTAGAGGTCGCGGTTGGGGTCGGTGCCCGTACGTTCGGCGATCACGTGGAGCAAATCGTCAAATAGATCGTGCGGCACCGAGTTTCGCACCTGCGGGTGCATGACGAGTTTGCGGACCTCGACAAGCTCTTGGCGGCTTGGCGCGCGGTTCTCCTCGCCGTACACGTCGCCGAAGTCGGCCTCCAACGGCTCGAGCACCGCGCGGGTGAGCGCCGTCCACAGCGGCTCGTCGGCCGGGCGCTGTCGCAGCACGGCAACGCTGCGCCGCACGCGTTCCGCCTGCCGGTAGGCGAGCGCCTCGTATTTGCCGCTGAAGTAGTTGTTGAACGTGCGCAGCGAGACGCCCGCCATGTTCGCGACGTCTTCGCGCGTCACGTTTTCCAGGCCGCGCTCGAAGGCCAGCCGCAACGCGGCGTCGCTGAGCGCGCGCCGGGTGTCGGCCTTCTTGCGCTCGCGGAGCCCGGTCATAGCGACCAACGTACGCCAAACGTGCCTAGTGGGCAATATTGCCTGACGGGCAAATTTTCGCCTGGGTGGGCGTTGAGGGCGTCGAGTGTGCAGTCACGGTGGCGACACGCCGAGCGGAGCCGCCCAGGATGCACCCTCGACGCAAGCGAACGGTCGCTAGCGCGTGCCCCAATCCCACCGGGGCGTCGTCACCAAAGTCTGGCCGCTGATCCGTGTTTCGCCCCAGTCCTTGTACAGCTCGATCTCGATGGCCCGGGCGCCGGCGGCGTCCTGCATGTCTGCCACCGGCGTGGTGTCCAGGAATTCCAGCAGGGAGCGGGAGTGGGTGACCACCAGGACCTGCGTCTGAGCGGCGGTGGTGCGGATCAGCGAGGCCAACGGGGCCACCAGGTCGGGGTGCAGCGAGGTCTCGGGTTCGTTGAGCACCATCAGCGACGGCGGCTGCGGGCTCAGTAGTGCGGCGGCCCAGAGCAGGAAACGCAATGTGCCATCGGATAACTCGGCGGCGCGCAACGCGCGCAGCATGCCACGCTGCCGCAGCTGGAGGTCGAACAGGCCGTCGTGGATGGCGACGGAAACGGTGGCGCCGTCGAACGCCTCGGCGACGGCCCGGTCCAGGTCATCGAACCCGGACTCGAGGATCGTCTGGATCGCGGCCGCCAGGTCGCTACCGTCGTCGGAGAGCACCGGGGTGCGGGTGCCCACCTGCGGGTGCCGCGCGGGCGCGGCGGTGTCGACGCGGAAACCGTCGTAGAATCGCCAGCCGCGCAGCCGTTCTCGCACGGCCGCCAGCTCGGGAAGCGCATGCGGGTGTGCGTATTCGGCGAGCACGCTGTGGTACGACGGCAAGGACCGGGACAACTCGTCGAAGCCGTTGCCCGAGTCCGCGCTGGCCTCGGCGAACACCCGCGACCGGCGTACCAGCGTCGAAGTGGGCCGCAGCACCGGGCCGGCGAACAGCAGCTCCCGTTTGATCTCCGGGTCGCGAGCGAACACCGACTCGCCGGCCGACTGCGGGATGCCCAGATCCACCAGGTAGCCGAAATCATCTGCGGCGAAGCCCAATTCGAGCGACACCGGCCGGGTGCGCACGGTGCCCTCGGTCTTCCGGTGCGTCGGGCGCCGGCCGGCTGCTCGGGACCGGCCCACAGTGCCGACTGCAGACCGCCCTCGCGGGCCAGCGATCCGATGACCTCGCCGCGGCCGCAGTCGGCCAGCAGGCGCAGCGCGCGATACAGCGAGGACTTGCCGGCGCCGTTGGCGCCGGTGATCACCGACAGACGACCCAGGGGCAGGATCACCTCGCGCAGCGAGCGATACCCGCGGATCGCGACGGTGTGCAGCATGGGGCCGACTGTACGGTCGGCCACCGACGGGCCCTACTCCTCCTCGTCGCCGTCGTCGATCGCGGCGGCGAGAAGCTGCACTTCCTCGAGGTCCATCTCGTTCTGCAGTTCGCGCAACACGATGTCGTCGATCAGGTTTTGGTTGCGCAGCGAAGTGATCTCCCGGCGCTTGTATTCGAGCACGCCCAGCCGCACCCGCCGGACCTTCTCGCGGCCCTTGAGGATGCGGGTGTCCGCCGAACCGTTCTCGGTGGCCAGCACCAGCGCGGCCTTCTCCTCGTACTCTTTTTGCAGCCGGCGTCTCAGCTCGTCGCTGATCCCGACCTCGTCCGCGACCTCGGGCAGCGCGGACAGGGCGGCCTGCGACCCCCGGCAACGAGCCAGTTGCAGCTCCTCGGCGTGGGTGACGTCTTCGGGCATCTTCGCCCACCGGACCACGGCGGGCAGCGTGCTGCCCTGGACCAGAACGGTCACCAGGATGACGACCACCACGATGAAGATCAGCAGGCTGCGGTCCGGGAACGGCTCGCCGTTCAGCGTCGTCATCGGCACGGCCACCGCCGCGGCGAGCGAGACGGCGCCACGGAATCCCGCCCAGACGGTGACGAAGCGCTGTCGCCAGTCGACGCGGCGTTCACGCTGCACCTGGCGGCGATCGATGAGCCGGATCAGCAGCGTGGTGAGCTCGCCCCAGAAGATGCGTGACACGATCACCACGCCGGTGACCACCAGCGCCACGAACAGCGCGTGGCGGATGCCGCCGTCGACGCCCGCGATGCCGCGCAGCGCGCCTGGGATCTGCACCCCGACGAACACCCACAGCGAGCCGTTGAGCAGGAATGTCGCGATGTCCCAGAAGGCCGAGGACTGCAGCCGGGAGCGCGCCCGGATCACCACGGGCCCGGCGTAGGCCAGGACCAGGGCCGACACCATCACCGCGACGACGCCGCTGCACTCCATCGATTGGGCCAGCAGGAAGGCCGCGAACGGCGTCACCAGGCTCAACGCCCCCTCCTCCTGGGGCGCGTCGATTCGCTTGCGCAGCAGCGTCACCGCGCCGCCGACCAGCAGCCCGGCCGCGATTCCGCCGAGGTAGGAGCCGATGAACCGGGCGGTCACCTCGGGTGGGCTGATCGCGGCCCCACCGACCGCGACGTGCACGCTGACGGCGAACAGGACCAGGGCGGTGCCGTCGTTGATCAGGCTCTCGGCCTTGAGCACGGTCAGGGAGCGGCGGGGCAGCTTCTTCGCCAGACCGGCGACGGCGGCCGCGTCGGTGGGTGACAGCACCGCCCCCAGCACGCCGGCCGCGTGCGGATTCATGCCCAACGCCCGCGCGGTCCACGACACCGCCACCGCGGTGGCGATCACCAGGACGACGCTGAGGAACACGATGATGCGGGCGTTGGCCCGGATCTCACGGAAGCTGGTGTTCAGGCCCTCCCAGTAGAGGATCGCGGGGAGGAACAGCAGCAACACGACCTCGCCGTTGACGTGTATTTGCCCGAAGTGGGGAACCAGGCCCAGCAGCGCGCCCAACACGATCAGCAAGACCGGGGGGCCGACGCGATAGCGCCGGCCGATGACCGTCCCCACGATGACGGTGGACACCAGGGCGACGATCAGTACGAGGCCAAACACCAGCCCATCCTGCCGGACGCGTCCGGTCTGCGCGGCTTGGGGATTGGGCGCTTCGGGCTGTCAGCTGATGTGCTTGTCGAACCATTCGACCGGCAGCTCGGGATGCACCCCGAAGAAGTTGTAGCCATCGAAGCGGCGGTCCGTGCCCTCGATCCAGTACAGACGCTTCTCAGCGACGGGAATCGCGTCGTAGATGTCCTGCACGTCCTGGGGTCGTGTCATCGTGTCGTCGCGCACCTGGGCGACCAGCGTGGGCACGGTGACGGCCTTCACATGTTTGAGCGGTGACTGCTCGGACAGGTGGAAGCCGGTACGCTCGTGCACCGCTTTGTCGAACATCTCGTAGCCGTTTTCCATGCCGATGCTCTTGACGAATTCCTCCACGATGTAGCGCCCGGAGACCGGCTGCAGCATCACCATGGCCCGGATTTCGGAGAACTCGTCGGGATGCTTGGACCAAGCGACGGCGGTGGAGTCGGCTCCCAAACAGACGGACAGCAACGCCTTTTTCATTGTCTTGGTGTCGGGACGGGCCGCCGCATAACGCAGCGAGCCGATCACGTCGCGGTATTCGGTCAGGCCGATCCCGGCGATGCCGCCGTTACCCTGTCCGCTCATCCCGTGGTTGCGGATGTCGTAGGCGAGCACGTTGTAGCCCGCTTCGTGCAGCGCCCTGTACTCGGGCAGGAAGTTGACCTCGAACCCGCCCAGGCCGCCGAACTCGGGGAGATGCCCTGGATAGCCGTAGCGATTCCCCGGCAGGAAGTGATTGTGAATGATCAGCTTGTCCGAATCCGCCGGGATGAACCAGCCCTCCAATGGCACGCCGTCCATCGAGGGAAAGACGACGTCCTCGTAGTCGAGACCGACTTCGTCGGGGCGCCGCAAGACCGGGGCGCGGCGGCCCGCCGTCGTCCCTGTGGTCCACAACTGGACGAAATTGTCGAAGGCTTCCTGTGCCTGGGTTTCTTTGGACATGTCGATGACCTCCTTTCGGCCGACGCTACGCACGCGTCGCAAGGTTAGGGAGGCGCTGGTTATCGGGGGTACCGGCAGCCCCTGCCTGATGCGGCTGATGTTTGCCTACTGTGGCGGATATGGACATCGCCAAGGACATCAAGGAGTTCTTGATGACCCGGCGGGCGAGGATCGGGCCCGAGGAGCTGGGCTTGCCGGCCGGCCGGCGGCGTCGAGTGCCCGGTTTGCGGCGTGAGGAGGTCGCCCAACTGGCCGGGGTCAGCACCGAGTACTACACGCAGATCGAGCGCGGCAACGTGGCGGGCGTTTCTGACGACGTGTTGCACGCAGTGGCGCGCGCGCTGCGACTCACTGATGACGAGACGACCCACTTCTTCGATCTCGTGCGCGCGACGATCGCGACGCGCGTTGCGCGCGTCAAGCGAGGAACCAGTCAGACCATCCCGGACGGCGTGCAGGCGCTGATCGACGGTATGGCTGCCTCACCCGCGATCATCATGAACGGCAGCCTGGACATACTCGCGGCCAACCGACTTGGTCGAGCCTTGTATGCCCCGATTTTCGACCGGGCGGCCGGTACGCCCAACTTTGCTCGATTCATCTTTTTCGACACCTATTCCGAGCAGGTGTTTCCGGAATGGGAGAGGTCGGCCGACGAGGTCGTCGCCCTGCTACAGGCCGAGGCGGCCCGTTCTCCCCATTCGCCTTCGATCACTCGGATAATCGGCGAGCTGGCAACCCGCAGCGACGACTTCCGCAGTCGCTGGGCTGCCCATAACGTCACCGCGCACCGGCACGGCGTGAAACTTTTTCGCCATGCCGAATTCGGCGAATTATCGCTGACCTACAACGTTTTCGCCGTCACCGCGGCGCCGGGTCTGTCGCTGGTCGGCTACACCGCGGAACCGAATTCACCGTCCGAGCAGGCGCTGAAGATTCTCGCTAGTTGGAGCCTTGAGGAGCATGCCGCCGCGGAGCCCGGCCGGGCCGGCCGTGATGCTTCCAACACAGCGATCGAGTAGGCCCTTTGTTTGGACGAGCGAAGGCGACGCGGTCCCTCGTCGCCTATCTTCGGTCTGGATCGAGACCTACTAGGCTCCGGAGCGGAATCGGAAGGGGGATCTGGTGAAAGTCAGGCTGCTGGGAACAGTCGCCGTGCTGATGCTGTCGACGGTGGTGGGCTGCCACTTCGCCTCCAGGAACCCCCCGTCGACCAAGACGCTCCAGGTACCCATGACCGATGTGCTGACGCAGAGCGAGATCACTCAGAACATCACCCTCGCCGTCGGCAACACCCTGGTGGTGGAGTTGGGCTCGAACTACACCACTCCCTACCGGTGGACACCCGACACCAAGATCGGCGATTCGTCGGTCGTCAAGCAGCTCACCCACCAGTTCGTCCAGCCGACCTCGGACGCGCTGGGCGCACCGGGTGTCGAGGAATGGACGTTCAGCGCGCTGAAGCCGGGGAGCACCACGATCAGCACGGCGTACACCAGCTTCGTCGGCAAGGACGCCAAACCGGCGTGCACCTACACGCTAACCGTCACGGTGCAATAGGCGGTCTTTTACGAAACCCCGGGCGCCGCAACGACATCGGCCCGCAGGTGCGCGGCGTAAACCTCGGCGAGGAATTGCTCGACGGCCACCGCGGTGTGCGCGGCGCGGACCGAGCCGAAGATGTCGAAAGCGTGTTGGGTGAGCGGTAATTCGGCGTAGACGACCGGCTGGGTGCTGGCCTGCCGCAGTTTCTCGACGAACGTGCGGGCCTGCTCGACGTAGGCCAGCGAGTCGTTGGTGCCGTGCAGGACGAAGAACGGGGGAGCGTCGGGCCGGACATGATTGACCGGCGATGCGGCCTCGAACGTCTGCCGGTGCGTCGAGGGCTTTTGCTTGATGATCGACTTGATCAGCAGGCCCGGCATCATCGGGTGCAGGGACTTGTCGAACCGGGTGAAGTCGTAGATGCCGTAGAACGGCACCGCCGCCTGGACGCGGGTGTCGGCGTCTTCGAAGCCCGGCTGGAATTGCGGGTCGTTCTGCGTCAGCGCGGCCAGCGCCGTCAGGTGGCCGCCGGCCGAACCGCCGGTGATGACGACGAAGTCGGGGTCGCCGCCGTATTCGGCGATGTGCTCCTTGACCCAGGCCAGCGCGCGCTTGACGTCGACGATGTGGTCGGGCCAGGTGTTGCGCGGGCTGTGCCGGTAGTTGATCGCCACGCAGATCCAGCCGAGCTCGGCGAGGTGGCTCATCAGCGGATGGGCTTGTCCGCGTTTGTTTCCCGTCGTCCACGCGCCGCCGGGAATCTGGAAGAGCACCGGCGCCTTGCCGGCCGGGTCGAGGTCGGGGCGCCGCCAGATGTCCAGGTGGTTGGCGCTGCCGTATTCGCCGTAGCTGATGTCGGAGTCGTGGGCGTAGTCGCGGTAGATGCGCAGCATCCTTAAGAGGCCTGGCGTCTTGGCGGTGCCGCTGCCGGCTGGGCGGCGCCACAGGTTTGCCGACTCGGTGAGCCGGTCGGCGCCCAGTCCGTCGTCCAGCGCCTCGGTCAGGGGGACGTTGGCCCGATGGCCCGCGCGGCTGAGGTTGAGCAGGCCCAGCGCCGAGAGGGCGGCGACTGCCCACGCGGTGATTCGCACGGGCCGGGTCAGGCGACGGCCGGTCAGCGCCAGTCCGCCGAGCTGGGTCAGCAGCGTTTGCAGCGGTAATTCGGTGACGGCGAGCCCGAACATCCACGAGTACAGCGAGGGGAATCCGCCGCGCGCCAGTGGCCGGTAGGCGTTGAGGGTGGACGCCGCGGTGACGGCGGTGACCGCCAGCGACCCGATCTGCCGGATGACGTGGATGATTCGAGCTGTCCGCATTGCCTCACCTTACGAAACGGGTAGACGACGCTCCGATCCGCTAGCACCTGCGCTAGCGGATTTGGGATGGTCACATTGGTCTGGAGAGGTGTTGTGCGGCGGCGCCCCGCCCGCCGTCTCTCCTCACCAACCGGCGCCGCCGCTGCGGGTGGGGATGAGTGACTCGCGAAACCGCTAGCACCCGTGCTACCAACCCGGCGTGAACCACTACACCTACCGCGTCGCATGGTCGCCGTACCACGGCCAATACGTCGGCGCCTGTCTGGAATTGCCGTTCATGCGCTACGAAGCGCCGACCGCGCAAGAGGCCATCGAGGCGGTCGAGGCGGCCGTCGACCGGCACATTGAAATCATGCAGAACACCGGCGAAACCGTGCCGACACCGATGGCGGACCGCAATTACAGCGGCACGATCGTGATCAGGACGTCCGCGGAGCTACACAGCCGCCTGGCCGTCGAAGCCGCCGAACAGCAGGTCTCGATGAACCAGTGGGTGGTTCAGAAGCTTGCGGGACGACGGCCCAGCGATACGTTCGGGCTCTCCGGATGGGACTAGCCGCGCGCGACGGCTACGACGCCTCTGCGCGGCTCTCCAGCTCCTTGACCGGGGCGGGGTCGTTCTCGGTCAGCCCCACCTTGGCCGCGCCGCCGGGCGAGCCGAGTTCGGAGAAGAAATCCGCGTTGATCTGCAGGTATTGGGTGTGCTCGGCGGGCAGATCGTCTTCGTAGAAGATGGACTCGACCGGGCACACCGGCTCGCAGGCACCGCAGTCGACGCACTCGTCGGGGTGGATGTAGAGCATCCGGGCGCCCTCGTAGATGCAGTCGACGGGACATTCCTCGATGCACGCCTTGTCTTTGATGTCGACACAGGGCTCGGCGATCACGTAGGCCACGAGTGTTGTCCTTCCTTCTGGGCTAGCGGGGTCAGCCGGCTGCGGGCCGTCAAACACGGTCTGGCTGGCTAATTTAGCGCGAGGGCGCCCGCGCGGGCTAGCGGCGAGCACGCCTCATGTGTCCCATCGTTGCGGCTCGGGCGGGGCATGAGTAGAGGTTTGGCGTTGTGGTGTCACAAGCTATAGTTGTGTCACACGATTTGATTGTGAGCTGCCGCCCATGCCCCTGAGCCCCCGGTTGCCCGAACTCGCGTCGTTCGAGGCGTTTTTGGCGATCGCCGAGACCGGCAGCCTGGGCCGGGCCGCGCGCGAGCTCGGGCTGACCCAGCAGGCGATATCCCGGCGGCTCGCCACCATGGAGGCCCAGATCGGCGTCACCCTGGCCGTCCGGACCACGCGCGGGTCGCAGCTGACGCCCGCGGGCCTGATCGTCGCGGACTGGGCGACCCGCCTGCTCGAGGTTGCCGGCGAGATCGACGCGGGGCTGGGCTCGCTGCGAAAGGAAGGGCGCGAACGCATCCGGGTGGCGGCCAGCCAGACGATCTCCGAACAACTCATGCCGCACTGGCTGCTGTCCCTGCAGGCCGAGGCCACCCGGCGCGGCGAGACCGCACCCCAGGTCCTCCTGACCGCCACCAACAGCGACCACGCCATCGCGGCGGTCCGCGACGGCAGCGCCGACCTCGGATTCGTCGAAAACCCGGGCACACCAAAGGGTTTGGGTAGCTGCGTGGTGGGTGAGGATGAGCTGGTGATCGTGGTTGCGCCCGACCACAAGTGGGCGCGACGGGGCCGGGTGGTGACCGCGCGCGAACTCGCGCAGACGCCGCTGGTGGCACGCGAACTCCATTCGGGCATCCGCGATTCGCTGACGGTGGCGTTGCGCAAAGTGCTCGGCGAGGACATGCAACAGGCCGCGCCCGTACTGGAATTGACCTCCGCGGCGGCGATGCGCGCCGCCGTGCTCGCCGGCGCGGGCCCGGCGACCATGAGCCGGCTAGCCGTAGCCGACGACCTGGCGTTTGGCCGGCTACACGCGGTGGAGATCCCGAAGTTGGACCTGCGCCGCAAGTTTCGGGCCATCTGGATCGGTGGACGCACCCCGCCGGCCGGAGCGATTCGCGACCTGCTCAGTCACATCCTCAGCACCGCGGCGAAAAGCTAGGCCGCGGCGTCCTCGGCGAGCGCCTCGTCATAGCGGTCGAGCACGGTCTCGGCCACCAGCCGGTGCGCCCCCAGCGGCGCCGCCATCGGAATGCCGTTGTCGCGGGCGAAGTTTGACACGCCGTCGGTGATGAAGCCCGGGGCAAGGAACCACGGCGCGATGACCAGCCGGCGCGCGCCGTGGCGACGCAGCTGGTCGGCGGCGCGGGCCACCGACGCCTCGGGCCGGGTGGCGAACGCCGTTGTGGCCCCGGCCCATTGGGTGCCGGCGGCCAGCCGGGTCGCCACCTTCGCGGTGCGCGCGTTGGCGGCGAGGTTCGACGAACCGATCGCCACCACCATCACCCCGAGATCGTCGTCGAATTCCGAGACCCCGACCTCGACGAGCCGTTCGCGCAGCACCGCCACCAGCCGCTCGTCTTCACCGAGCACGTCGGCCTGCCGGATGCCGTGCGCTCCGGCGTCGGCGATCTGCTTGGGGATGTCCAGGCGCGCGTGATAGGCGCTGGCCAACAGCAACGGGGCGACCACCGCCCGTCGGGGGTCCGGCAACCCTGCCAGCACATCGACGAAGTTCGGGGCATTGAGTTCGAGGAAGGCCAACCGCACGTCGAGCTCGGGCCGCATCAGCGCCAGCCGGTCGGCCACGGCCTGCGCGTTGGCGCCCGACCGTGGGTCGCGGCTGCCGTGCGCGGTGAGTACGAGTGTGTTCATCTGGGCCTCAGCGCAGCTCGTCCTCGTCGGCGCGCAGCGCCCAGGAGGCGAACGTCTCGCCGTCCTCGCGGCCGTCGATGTACTTGCGCGTCACCCGGTCGATGTAGTCGCCCAGTTCGGCGCTGGTGACCTTGTGCTGGCGCAGCTTTCGGCCGAAGCCGCTCTGCTCGCCCAGGCCGCCGCCGAGGTGCACCTGGAAACCCTCGACCGAGTTGCCGTCGCCGTCGTCGATCCACTGGCCCTTGAACCCGATGTCGGCCACCTGGATTCGGGCGCACGAGTTCGGGCATCCGTTGAGGTGCACGCTGATCGGCAGGTTGAGCTTGGAGTCGACGTCGGCCAGGCGCTTTTCCAGCTCGGGCACCAAAGTCTGTGCCCGGACCCGGGTTTCGGCGAACGACAGCTTGCAGTACTCAATTCCGGTGCACGCCATGGTGTTCTTGCGCCACGACGATGGCCGCGACGGCAGGCCCAGCGCCTCCAGGCCCGCGACCAACTCGTCGACCTTGTCGTCGGCGACGTCGAGGATGACCAGCTTTTGGAACGGGGTCCACCGCGCCCGGTCGGAGCCGGCCTTGTCCATCAGGTCGGCCACCGCCGACAGGGTGCTGCCCTTCACGCGCCCGACGATCGGCGCGACGCCCACGGCGTTGAGGCCGTTTTTGATCTTCTGCACCCCGACGTGGTCGATGGTGTGCTTGACCGGCGCGGGCGCCGGCCCATCGATCAGCCGGCGGTTCAGGTACTCGGTCTCCAGGACCTCGCGGAACTTCTCCACCCCCCAGTCCTTGACCAGGAACTTCAGCCGGGCCTTGGCGCGCAGCCGGCGGTAGCCGTAGTCGCGGAACAGCTGGGTGACGCCTTCCCAGACGTCGGCGACCTCGTTGAGCGGGACCCACACGCCCAGCCGCTGGGCCAGCATCGGGTTGGTCGACAGGCCGCCGCCGACCCATAGGTCCAGGCCGGGGCCGTGTTCGGGGTGATCGACGCCGACGAACGCGATGTCGTGCGTCTCGTGCGAGACATCCTGCAGGCCGGAGACCGCGGTCTTGTACTTGCGCGGCAGGTTGGCGTACTCGGGGTTGTTCAGCGAGCGCCGGACGATCTCGTCGATCGCGGGCGACGGGTCGAGGATCTCGTCGAGCGAGTCGCCGGCCAGGGGCGAACCGTGGATGCCGCGGGGGCAGTCGCCGCAGGCCTCGGTGGTCTGCAGGCCGACGGACTCGAGCCGCCGCCAGATCTCGGGGACGTCCTCGATGCGGACCCAGTGCAGCTGCAGGTTTTCCCGGTCGCTGATGTCGGCGGTGTCGCGGGCGAATTCGGTCGAAATCTGGCCCAGGGTGCGCATCGTGTGCGCGGTCATCGCCTTGCCGTCGGAGCGGACCCGCATCATGAAGTACTTGGCTTCGATCTTGTCGGTGTTCTCGTCGCCGGTCCAGCTGCCGTCGTAGCCCTGCTCACGCTGGGTGTAGAGGCCCATCCAGCGGAACCGCCCGCGCAGGTCGTCCTTGGCGATGCTGTCGAAGCCCTGCTTGGAATAGACGTTGATGATGCGATCACGGACGTTGAGCGGCGCGTCGTCGCTCTTGAACTGCTCGGCGTGGTTGAGCGGCTCGCGATCTCCCAGCGCCCACTGACCGTCGTTGCGGGTCTTGGCGGGACGTGCGGTGGTCATGTGGCGTTCTCATTCCTTAGCGGATCTGGCCTCAGATCGGCCGTAGCGCGGCCGCAGGGCGGGCTATCGGGCCAGCGGCATCGCGATGAAGTTGGGTCTTTAGGCACCCGCAAGTTCGTCGTTGGACCCACGGGTCGCGATTTCCATGGTGCACCAGTTACGAGGGCGTCAGTAGAGGTCATGTGTTGTGAAGACACAACGTGGTGTTGTGTGCGCTGCTTCACGTCCTTGCCTTGGCGGCCAGAGGGATTGGGCCGGGGCTCAAGGGATTCGCAGTAGTGTGGCCGCTTATGAGTTCCTCCGACGTCCACGACGTGATCGTTATTGGTTCGGGTCCTGCTGGGTATACCGCGGCGTTGTATGCGGCGCGGGCGCAGTTGGCGCCGGTGGTGTTTGAGGGGACGTCGTTTGGTGGGGCGTTGATGACGACCACCGAGGTGGAGAATTTTCCGGGGTTTCGCGACGGGATCACGGGTCCGGAGTTGATGGATCAGATGCGTGAGCAGGCGTTGCGGTTCGGGGC
This sequence comes from Mycobacterium sp. MUNTM1, assembly GCF_054660795.1. Classification (NCBI taxonomy): domain Bacteria; kingdom Bacillati; phylum Actinomycetota; class Actinomycetes; order Mycobacteriales; family Mycobacteriaceae; genus Mycobacterium; species Mycobacterium sp. MUNTM1. The sequence continues at coordinate 71,365 of NZ_BAAGDE010000019.1, read as the reverse complement.
GGATCTGCGGATGGACGACGTCGAGTCGGTGTCGTTGCAGGGGCCGGTCAAGGCGGTGACCACGTCCGAGGGTGAGACGGTGCGGGCGCGGTCGGTGATTTTGGCGATGGGTGCGGCCGCCCGCTATTTGGGTGTGCCCGGTGAGCAGGAGTTGTTGGGTCGTGGGGTGAGCTCGTGTGCGACCTGTGATGGGTTCTTTTTCAAGGATCAAGATATCGCGGTGATCGGGGGTGGGGATTCGGCGATGGAGGAGGCCACGTTTTTGACCCGGTTTGCCCGCAGTGTGACGTTGGTGCACCGCCGTGAGGAGTTTCGGGCCTCGCGGATCATGTTGGAGCGTGCCCGCGCCAACGACAAGATCACCATCCTGACCAATAAGGCGGTCGAGGCGGTCGAGGGTGAGTCCACGGTGACCGGGTTGCGGCTGCGGGACACCGGCACCGGGCAGGTGTCGGTGTTGGCGGTGACCGGGGTGTTCGTGGCGATCGGGCATGATCCGCGTTCGGAGTTGGTGCGTGATGTGCTCGAGACCGATCCCGACGGTTACGTGCTGGTGCAAGGGCGCACCACGGCCACCTCGATTGATGGGGTGTTCGCCGCCGGAGACCTGGTCGATCGCACCTACCGTCAGGCCATCACCGCCGCCGGCAGCGGCTGCTCGGCCGCCATCGACGCCGAACGCTGGCTCGCCGACCACGAAGAAACCGACGTGGACGCCTCCGTCACACCGGCGATCGGCCGAGAGCCGTTGCGTAGCTGAGGTTTACGCGCCGCCCGCCGCCAACGCGACATCGGGGTTGAGGATGCCCGCCGGGTCGAAGCTCGCCTTGATGCGGCGCATCAGGTCGACCTTGACCGGGTCCTCGAGTTCGACGAAGTACGGGGCCTTGGCGCGACCGAGGCCGTGCTCACCGGAGATCGCGCCGCCCAATTCCATTGCCAGCGCGAAGATGTCGGTCAGCAGCTTCTTCCGGATCGCCGCGTCCGGGCAGAAGATGGCCAGGTGCACATTGCCGTCACCGGCGTGCCCGCAGCCCGCCGCCGCGCCGCCGGCCGCCGCCGCCAGACCGCGGGCGCCGGACAGGAACTTCGGCATCGCGCCGCGCGGCACCACGGTGTCGATGAGGTCGTCGGCATTGAGCGCCTTGAGCGTCCAGAACGCCTTCTCGCGCGCCTCGATGAGCTTGCGCGCCGAGCCGCCCTCGAGCAGGTAGGCGTCCACGGCGCCGAGCTCGGCGAGGAGTTCGCCGGTCTTCTCGACGTCCTCGTCCAGCCGGTCGGTGGTCCGATTCTCAAGCGCCACAACGAGATACGCCTGACAGCTATCGCGGATGTTGTCGGGCACGCCGAGCTCCAGATTTTGGGTGTGCACCAGCGCGGCCATCGTCACGTTGTCGACGTATTCCAGGACGTAGGGCGCCAGGCCGCTGGCGAGGATCTTGGGCACCGCCTCCATGACCTGGTCGAAGTCGGCGAACGGCGCGAGCACGGTGGCGCTGTGGTCCACGCGCGGATGCAGCTTCACGGTCACCTCGGTCGCCAGGGCCAGGGTGCCTTCGGACCCGACGATGAGCTGGGTCAGGTCGTAGCCCGTGGAGACCTTGGCGATCTTGCCGCCGGTGCGAATGAGCTCGCCGGTGGGCAGCGCGGCCTGCAGCCCGAGCACGTTGTGGCGGGCGATGCCGTATTTGACCGCGCGCATGCCGCCGGCGTTGGTGCCGACGTTGCCGCCGACGCTGGACGACAGCTCGCCCGGGTGCACCATGTACCGCAGCCCGGTGCCGGCGGTCGCGTCGTCCAGTTCGGTGAGCGTTACCCCGGGCTGGACGACGGCGACCTGGTTGGTGACGTCGACCTCCAGCACGGCGTTCATGCGCTCGAAGGAGATCAGCAGCCCGTCCGCGCGGGGGATCGCCGCGCCCGACAGGCCGGTGCCCGAGCCGCGTCCCGTCACCGGCACGTGGTTCTCCGTGGCGGCCTTGAGTAGTTGCGCGACCTCGTCGGCGGTCGCGGGTTTGGCCACGTATGCCGGCTTTTGCGGAGGCTTGGTCAACACCTCGTCGTGCGAGTAGTCGTCGGAAATGGCGTCGCCCGTAAGCAGGTTGTGCGCGCCGACAATCTCCGCGAACCGCGCTGTCATGTCGGTCATCGAAGGCCTCACCTTCTTACGTGCCGGACAATTACTCAACTGTATTCGGGGGCGCGGCTCGGTCTGCCTCGACGTGTCGCTGCCGCTAGGGTGGGGAAGGCGCGGTTTTCGTGCAGGCCGATCCTGTTGGCCAGCCGGCCGGCGAACAATAGCGGCCGTCAGCGGTGTCTCGGTGTAGCGACACGCGTGAGGCTGCGCACGTTATGTCGACGTCCGATTCGGGAACTCGCGGGCTGGACTGTCTTGAGAAAGGATTGCTGACGTGACCTCCTCGTCCCGCGGTTCGCGGCTCGGTACCCGGTTCGGGCCGTACGAGCTGCGATCACTGATCGGCACCGGGACGATGAGCGAGGTCTACCGCGCGTACGACACGGTTAAGGACCAGATGGTCGCCCTCAAGCTGTTACGTGGCGAGACGGCCGCGGACCCTGGCTTCCAGCAACGCCTTTGGCGCGAGTGCCGCAAGGTGACGCGGCTGCAGGAGCCGCATGTGCTGCCGCTGCACGACTTCGGCGAGATCGACGGGGTGCCGTTCATCGACATGCACCTGGTCGACGACGGCGGCAGCCTCAAGGATCTGCTGCGCGAGCAGGGCGGGCTGGAGCCGTCGCGCGCGGCGTCGATCACCGCGCAGGTGGCGCGCGCGCTGGATTCCGCGCACGCCGACGGTTTGGTGCACCTGGACGTCAAGCCCGAGAACATCCTGCTCACCCACGACCACTTCACCTACCTCGCCGACTTCGGCATCGCCCAGGCCGCCGGTGACGACAACATCTCGCGGACCTACATGGCGCCCGAGCGATTCACCACCGGGCGCACCGGACCGCAGACCGACGTCTACTCGTTGGCGTGCGTGCTCTACGAGTGCCTCACCGGCCAGCCACCATTCGACACCGAGGACGCGGGGGAGCTGAAGCGCGCGCACATGCTGGCGCCGGCGCCCCGGCCCAGCATCATGCGCCGCGGTGTTGGCCGCGAGTACGACGACATCATCACCCGGGGCATGGCCAAGCCGCGCGTCGCGCGATTCGCGTCCGCGGGTGAGCTCGCCCGGGCCGCCAGTGAGGCGGTGTTCGCAGCCTACGAGCCGGTGGGCGCCGCGGCCGGGCGCAGCGGTCCCCCTCTCAAGACGCGCCCGTTGCCGACCGTCTCGCTTGCGGAACTCGATGAGCCCGCTGACGATGGCCCGTCGTCACCTGTTGCGCCCGAGCGCTCCTGGCGTTGGCCGGCGATCGGTCGCACGCCGCTCGTGGTGGCCGCGGTGGCCGCGGTGGTGTTGATCGCCGGGCTGCTGTTGTCGGTGAATTTGGTTGGCGGAAGCCATCACAACGGTGCGGCCTCTCCACCGCTTTCGACTGCGCAGGCGGCCGCGCCCCCGTCCTCGACGACCCCGCCGCCACCGCTAACCCCCACGCTGTCGCGTCCGGTGAAGGGCGCCGACGGGTTGGGATTCGTGGGCGAGACCGCCCGCTGCGATCCGGGTAATCCGCCGGCCCTGGTGGTGAGAACCGCCAAGTCGCTGGCGGTGGTGTGCAAAAACCTCAGCGGCACTTACTATTACCGCGGCGAGCGGATTCGCGACGGCGCCCACCTCGAACTCTCCAACGCCGAGCAGGTCGAAGACGGATTCGATGTCACCAACCCGGTCGACGGCGTCGTCTACGAGGTGCGGCCGAACCGGCTGCGGATCATCAGCTACGGCCACGTCGATTCCTCAGAACGCGTGCTGCAGTACGCCACTGCGTCGTAAGTGACGCGCGCGCAGTGCGTTTCGGCTCACCTGCGTGCAACCGGACAGTCCGGGGCTTGGCCTCATGCGTCACTTGGGTAACGGCTTTCCGACCATGATGTGATTCCCCAACGTGCTAGCGGATGTGCTAGCGCTTCTGGAAGTGGCATATACGTACGGGCGCCGGCTCGTCGCGGGCGAACTGACCGCCCTGCTTTAAGCATGAAAAATAAAGCATAGATACGTTGACAGGCGTTAGTCGGTCGGTGCACGACCTGCACGGGAAGAACCTATCGATCTACAACCCAGATGGCGTCTGGCAACCCACGCCCGCGTACGACCTGCTCTGCACCCAGCCTTACATGCGCTGGCGGTTTTATGGGCCCCAGTTCGGCTGCAGCGGCGGCAAATCGCTCAGTCCAGGGTCGGGTGGCGCGCTGCCTTCGCCGTCATCGTCGATCCACCGGCGACCATACTGGTCGGGAATATCGCCCCAGCCCCAATACGGAAGCGGCGATTTCGGCACAATCCCCAATTCGTCTTCCGGATCGATCGGTTCCGGCCCCACCGTGCACAGATGTGTCCAACCGTCGCCGAAATCGAACTCGTAAACGAATTGTTCACCCGGGGACAGCGTCGACAGTTTTGTCGCGCCGGCATCGAGGAGGCCCTGGTCGAAGTCGTCGAACTCGGGTTGGCCGATCACCCGGCCGTCGCCCAGCTCGAATTTGCAGAGATGTGCGCGGTCCCAGCGGGCGAAGGCGGTGTCGATCGCCTCGGCGAGGTGGCTGAAGCGATGCGTGCGATTTGCGGCAAAGACCCGCCCTGGTCGCGGCCAATAGTCCTCGCCGCGACCGCTGATCAGATCGACCCGGATCGACAACCATGTTCGCGCCATGGCTAGCCATACTGCCTGCGGACTCCGTTGGCGCGCAAGCGGTCAGCACGTGTGCACTATCAAATGGGTTAGATTTCAACGACTTTGCTTGCCGCGCGGGATCGACACGGCGTGGCTGACGAGTCCGATTCCCGCGCCGAGGATGGGCCAGATCGGCCAGAAGTAGGTCGCGTCGGTGGTCAGGGCGACCGCGGCCCAGACCGTGAGCACGATGACGCACATCGCGAGGTAGGCATAAAGGTGGGCCCGCATTCCGCGGCGGACCGCGGCGAGGCGGGCGGCGCGCCGGCGGGGGTCGTGGCGCCGGATGCGATCGAGCGGCAGGTCGGCCAGGAGTTCGTGTAGTTCCTGGGCCGTGTGCGTCTGGAACGCCGTTTGCAGCCGTTGGTCGTACTCGTCTACCCGCAGATAACCCTGGGCGAGCGCCTGACCGAGTAGGTCGGCGGTCTTTTCCCGGTCGCGGGTGCCGGCGAGCGTCGAGGTGGTTTCCAGCAGATTCGACATTTCGTCTCCTTGGTCGTCCTTGGTCGCCGATGTGAATAGCATTAACATAGACCTGAATGTTAATGTCGTCAACATGGCAGTGCAACGGTCACCCGCACGGCGTCGGAGCTATCACCACGGCGATCTCAAACACGCCCTGACCAGCGCCGCGCTATCGCTGGTGGCCGAAAAGGGTCCCAAAGGATTCACCCTTACCGAGGCAGCGCGGCGCGCCGGCGTCAGCACCGCGGCGCCGTATCGGCACTTCGCCGGCAAGGCCGAGCTGCTGGCCGCCGTCGCCGAACAGGGCTTCCACGACCTGCACGCCGCTCTGGCCGCGGCCGCCGAGCGCGCGTCGGATCCGAAGGAGCGGGTCGTCGAGCTCGGTCGCGCCTATGTGCAATGGGCCGTCGCCCATCCCGACCACTATCAGGTGATGTTCGGCGCGGAGTCGCTGAAGGCCGAGCAGCCGAGCGTGGCGGTCGCGGGCAAGCAGGCGTTTGGCGACCTGCTCGACGCGATCACCAAGTGCCAGGAGGCGGGGATCGTCGAGGGTCGCGACCCCCGGGAGGTTGCCGCGCCGCTCTGGTCGCTGGTGCATGGCATCGCGTCACTCGCCATCGGTGGCCAACTGGGGGCCGTCGGGATCGTTGAGGCCCCCGACGACATCATCGCGGGCGTTGTGGCTCAAGTGCTTTGAGCGATCACCAGGGGCGTGGTGTCTCCCGGGTTGTTCCCCGTGTGAAGGTGACGGGGAGTGTGCCCAGGCCGGTCATGCTCGGGTTGCCCAGGTATTGGTGGACGTTTTCCACGTCGACTTGGAAGTCGGGGAGGCGGTCGAGGACGGCCTTGACCATCACGCCGGACATCAGCCGGGCCAGGTGGGATCCGATGCAGCGGTGCGGCCCCAGCCCGAACGCGACGTGGCGGTTGGGGGCGCGGTCGAGGATGACCTCGTCGGGGCGATCGAACTCGTTTTCGTCGTGGTTGGCCGACAGCCAGCTGATGACGACTTTGTCGTTCTTGCGGAGGCGTTGGCCGGCGAGGACGACGTCGTGAGTGACTGTGCGGCTGAGGGTTTGGTTGACGGAGAAGTAGCGCAGGAATTCGTCGGTGGCGGTGCGGTAGAGCTCGGGGTGATCGATGAGCTGCTGCCTGATCTCAGGGTGGGTGCCCAGATACAGCAGGGTCAGCGCGGTCTGGGAGGTGGTGGTGTCGACCCCGCCACCGATGAGGTTCCACAGGATGTTGAGCAGCTGCTCGTCGGTGAGGCGCCGGCCGTCGAACTCGAATTGAATGAGGAAGCTGGTCAAGTCTTCTCGGGCGTCGGCACGTCGGTGGGCGGCGAACTCGAGGACCTCTTCCATCATGGCGGGGACTTTGGCGATTGCGTCGGCATACTCGTCGCTGTCCTGGGAGACGGCCATGACCGAGTGAAAAAGGTTCGCGTACAGGTGCCAGTTGTCGTAGGGCAGGCCCATCAGCTTCATGGTCAGGATGGCCGGGACCGGGCTGGCGTAGTCGAGCACCAGGTCCATGTGGCCGTCTTCGATTTTTTGGTCGAGGAACCAGTGGGCGGATTGCTCCATGAACGGCTTGAGTTTCTCCACGGCGCCGGGGGAGAAGAACGGGGCGAGCGCGTGCCGCAGGGCTTGGTGGTAGGGGCCGTCGACCTCGCCGATGCCCAGGGCCGGCTGGCCGTCGGGTCGGGGGACGCCCATCTCGCCTTGATAGTCGACGCCGTCGGCGGCGTTCGGCTCGTACTTGTGGGCGAAAGTGCCGCCGTTGCGGGCTGTTTGGCTTACGGCGTCGTAGCTGCTGAGGAACCAGAACCCGCCGTAGTTCTCGTTCCACGCCACCGGACATCGCTGACGTAGGTCGGCGTTGACGGCGAGTTCGTTGAGGTTGAAAGCGTCGGAATGATGGTCGAAGTCAACGATTGCGTCGGCGCTGACGTTCGGACGTGTGGCCATCGAAAAGCCCTCCAACGGAAGGTGATCTGCTTCTTCGGCGGTGCGCTTATTGGTTATCTTTGCATTATTGCGCGTTGAGCTGGGTGGTGGGAGCGGCTTAGCGGCCGGTCGGATGACCGCTTGGGCCCGATTTGCTGCGGAAAGGTTGTCATGACGAGCCATCGGACGATTTTCAATCACGTTGGGTTATGCGTCCGCGACCGCGTGCGGTCGCGCCGCTTCTACGAGGGCCTGCTGGGGTTTCAGTTCTGGTGGGAACTCGACCCGCCCGACGGCCCGACCTCTCAGCTGGTGGGGCTGCCCGAGCCGCTCGGCGTGCATGCGACGTATCTGGTGCGGGATGGGTTGGTGCTCGAGCTGATGGATTACTCGAAGCGCCAGGTTCACGCGGGCTCGGAGCGCGCCATGGACCAGATTGGGCTGACGCACATCTCGTTCTCGGTGTCTGACCTTCCCGGCGTGCTGGCTCGGGTGGCCGAGTTCGGGGGAGCGGTGGTCGACGGGACCGTAGGTGAGGCGATGGCGATGATCCGGGATCCGGATGGGCAGCTGTTGGAGTTGCTTTCGGAGGGGTGGTTGGCGGCGTTGCCGCCGCGGCGTTAGTCGGATTGTTGCCATTCCGTTCGTGTGGTGCTGCACACCCGGACGAGTTCAGCGCGACTGCGTGCTGCACGTTTGTAGCGGTTAGCTGTATTGGCAGCGCTAGGCAGCGCCAGGTCAGAGGGTTGGCTCTGTTGGTCGTCGAACAGTGTTTTTGCGTCATCTTTTGAGACGGCATCACCTTGGTACTTCATTACCCATAGCCCCATCCAACTATGGCGTTTCAATTCTTTTAGTTCTGAGACTCGGATCACACGATGAGTCCCAAGCAGACTGTCGTCCCCGGCCTCGGGCGCATCGCTGCCACCGGTTTTTTCAAACCCGTCGTTGATCATCTCGCATCTGATAGCTTTCGCGTTCGACACACGTCAAACATCGGATTGCGCGGAAAGGTCGAGGTAAGTGAAGAAAACCGGCAAGCACGGCTTCACAATCACGGGCTTCATGATCCTGCTCGCCATCAGCTCACCGAATGTCTTTGCAAGCTCCGCCCCCACTCCAGGACCACCGCTCTCGACGACTGCACCCTCGACGCCCTCTGGCTGCTACCCGCTGAGTAAGAAGGGCAACTGCTACGAGCCCGGCCAATTCTGTCGTAGTAGCGACCACGGAGCATCTGGGGTGTCCGGTGATGGCAAGGACATTATTTGCGCGAGTAACGATGGCTGGCGCTGGGAGCCGGCCTCCTAAACAGCATCTTCGGCCTGAGGGACGGCGCGTTACCGGCGCAATCGCAGTCCTTGCCGAACAGATTGGACGGTAGTCAGCCTCGTAGCGGACACGACTGCATGTGCATCTCGGATGCTCTGCGCCGCTGGCCTTCCCCACTAACCTGAGACCGTGCTGGCCATCCCCACCCTCAAGTTCAGTTATGGCAATTTGCTGCTCGCGCGCCTTCGCGAGCTGGGCTCGGCCAATCTCGAGGAACTCCTAGGCGACCACGCAACACAACTCTTCAAGTCTGGCGAGTCAATTGAGAACCCGAAAGCGCGTGCCAGTGATTGTCTTCGGTTCGCGCGAATGCTTGATCTGGTGGTGAGACTCGGCATCAACCCGAGCCGAACAGCATGTCCTTCCACGTCTTCGCCACCTCCGGCCGCACCAAATCCGACTGCCGATACATCTGACCATCGGGCGCGACATACCGCCCGGTGCGCGGATCGTAATGCAGCACCGCAACGGACGGCGAGACACCAGAACCGTTGGAGTTGAACGCGCTTGGCGCCGCTGGCGCGGCACCCGCATCGGGCGCCGTCGGCGGCTGGTTGAGCGAACCCGGCGCCGGCGGCCCTGGCGGTGTTCCGGCGGGTACCGCCCCCGGCGGCAACGGCGTCCCGTCAACTGGACCAAACGTCCTGTTCTCGATGCCGGCCCGGTCATCCGGCGGCAGGCCCTGCGACAGCAGATTCGGGTCGAGCGGATACGGCCCCAGCGCGTGCTGCCGCTCCGCCAGAGGCACGTACTCCTTGTCGCTGTTGCAGATTTCGACTGTGGGAGCGCGCTTTCCGGGCTTGCCCATGCAGGGATAGTTCCGCGCGCCCCGCACGCTGATCGGCGAATCCTGCGGGAGCTTGCAGTAGAGGTTGTCGGGGGTGTCGGCCTCGCTCACATCGGCGGGTGAGCGCCATTGCGACGGCGGCAGGAACCCGACCGTGCAGGCCGGCGGGTCGGCGATGGTCAGCGTGAAGCCACCGACCGCCAAACCGGTCGGATTGTTGGTGACGCCATAAGACCCGTAGGCCGCGACGGACGGGGGGAGCAGCACCAGCAGCTGTTCCAGCGCCGGGTGATAGGTCACCCCGATCTGGCCGATGGTGCTCAAATTCGCCAAGAACACCGGCAGCGTCGGCTTCAGCTGATCTAGCAGCCGCGAAACCTCTTGTTCGAAGCCAGGTCCGGTGTGCAGCAGCTTGCGGAACTGCGCATCGTCGGTCACCATCTGGTCGGTGAACCCGGCCAGATTATGCGCCCACCGCCGCGTCTTGTCGGCGGTCTGGGCCTGTGCGTCCAGGAACGGCGCGCCGTCGTCGACCAGCGCACGGGTGTGATCGACAACGCCCGACGCGTCGCGCGAGAGCTTGCTGGACGAGTCGAGCAACCACTCCAGGTCATAACCCGCACCGTTGAACGCGGAGAACGACTCGTCGAGCAGCTGCCCCAGCTTGTCTTTCGGGATGCTCTTGACCAACGCGCTGAGCTTGTCCAGCATCGGCCCCACCGGTCGCGGAATGCTGGTGTCGCGCACGGCAATCACCGACCCGTCGCGCAGGTAGGGTCCCGAGTCCGAGCGCGGTACCAGATCCACATATTGCTCGCCCACCGCCGACATGCTGCGCACCGCGGCGTGCACGTCGGCCGGGACCTTCGGCGAGGTGTCAAGCTGCAGTGTGGCTTTCGCGCCGGTCGCGGTCGGCCCGACGGCGGTCACCTTGCCGATCTGCACGCCGCGATAGGTCACGTTGCTGAAGCGGTACAGGCCGCCGGTATCCGGCAGCTCCAACGTGACGGTGAGCTTGCCGATCCCGAGCAGCGTCGGCACCTGCATGTACTGGAAGAACATGAACGCCATCGCAACCACTGAGGCGATCGCGAAGACGGTCAGCTGGATCCGCACGAAACGTGTTAGCAGCATCAACCGCCGCCCCGCGTCGGTTGATCCACGGGCGCAATGGCACTCATGTCGGGAGCCACGACAGCCGGCGCCGGAGCGGGTGCGCCGGGCGAAGGCGGTGCCGACACGGGAGGCGGACGGGTGACGCCGAACCCGAGCGGGTCATAGGTGTAGTTCGAGAACCAGGGATCGCCCGGCGCGGGCACCAGCGGCGCGTCCGGATCGCCCCACCGCGTGCCGGCGAGCATCGTCCTCTTCAGCCGGGGAATGGTCATGTCGATGACGGCGAAGACGTTGAAATAGTCGCCCCGCACCGCGCGGTCGATGAAGTTCTGGGTGAACGGGAAGGTCGGCACGTATCCCAGAACGGTGCTGAGATCGGGGCCGACGTCGGCCAACGCCTGGATCGTCGGCGCCAGGTTCTGCAGGTTCTTCACCAGGTCGGCCTGGGTCTCGTTGACCAATTCGGTTGCGGTGTTACTGAACACGCGCAGTTTGTCCAAGGCTGCGGTGATGCGCGGCCGTTCGCGGATCAACACGTCGAGCGCGGGCGGGATCTTGCGCAGCGCTTGGCTGAGCACCTCACGCTGCGAGGCGAACGTGCCGGCGAGCCGGTTCAGCGACTCGATCGACGCGATGATCTTGTCGCGCTGTTGATCCAGGACGCCGACGAACTCGTCGAGGCGTGTCAACAGTTGGCGCACGTCGGTCTCGTGGCCGGACAACGCCGCGCTGAAATTGTGCACGATGTCACCGATCTGGCCCAGGCCACCGGAATTGAGCACCGCCGACAGCGCCGACAATGTCTGCTCGGTCGAGGGATACGACGACGACCTGTCCAGCGGGATGGTGGCGCCGGGCTGCAGCCGTCCCCGCGCGGGCTGGCCCAGCGGGGGATTGAGCTCCACGTGCATCGAACCCAGCAGGCTCGTCTGCCCGACGGCGGCCACCGCGTTCCCGGGCACCACGACATCGGGTTTGACCGAGACCTCGATGTCGGCGTGATCGCCTTTGACCCGCATCTTGCCGACGCTGCCCACGATGACATCTGCCATCATCACCGGCGAATTCGATTCCAGCGTGCCGATATTGGCGATCTCGATGTGATAGACGCTGGCGTGCGGTCCGCGTCCGACCGCGCCGGGCAGTGGCAACGAGTTCACGCCCTGGAAGGAGCAGCCACCGACGGCCAAAGCGCACGCTGCGATACAAAGCCCGAATCGCGTCATGACGGCGGCGCCCCCGGGTCCGGCGACGGTGGCTGATCGCCCGGCGCCGGCCGGCGATCGTCGGGCAGCAGCAGGTCCTGCACGCTGTGCGGGGTCGAATCACCGTTGATGCCGGCGTAGGCGGATACTGCCGGCGGCGCCTCGGGTGGTGTCGGCAAAGGCCCCTCAGCGCCGGGCGCCAGACGCGGTTCGGAGTAGATGATCTTTCCGGGGGTCGCGATCTGCTGCAGGATGATGTTCGTCGGGATGGGCAGGTAGTTGAGGGTCGCGGTGCGCATACCCGGGCCGGCGTACTCCGCGCACAGCTTCCCCGTCTCCGCCGCAGTGACGTTCGCGACGGCCCCGATGGCGTCGCAGAAAAAGTGCACCGGGTTGGACAGGTTGTTGATGATGAAGCTGCCCATCGCCCCGGGTGTATTGGGGTTGTAGATGTTGTAGCCGTTGGAAAACGCGGTGGGCGCCGCGTGCAGGATGTTTTCCACATCCATCCGGTGATCGACAAGAACCTGGGTGACGGTAATCAGCCGCTGAATCTGTTCGGCTGTCTTGTCCCGGGTTCCGGCGACGAAGCGCTGCACCTCACCGACCGCCACCGAGAGATTCGACAGCGCCGCGTCCAGATCGGACCGGCTGTCGTCGAGCACGCTGCTCAGCGTCGTCAACTGGTTCTGGAACTGGATGATCTGTTGATTGCTGTCGCGCAGCGTGGTGACGAACTTCTGCAGGTTCTTGATGATATCGACGATGTTGCCGCTGCCGTTGGCCAGGATCCGGCTGATCCCGGATAGCTGCCGGAGGGTCTGGCGCAGCTTCTCGCCGTTGCCGTCGAGCGCATTGGCGGCAGTGGTGATGAAGCGGCTGACCGACGTCGACGACACGTCACTGGCCGGGCCCAGATCGGTTGCCAGCCTGGTCAATTGCTCGGTGACTTGGTCCCATTCGACGGGTATCGCCGTTCGGTCGGTATCGATCACGGCCCCGTCGCGCATCTTGGGTCCGCCGCCGCGGTGATAGGCGGGGGTGAGTTGGACGTAGCGGGCGGACACCAGGTTTTGCGCGACGATGATCGCCTTGGCGTCGGCCGGGATCGACACGTGGCGGTCGACATGCAGGATCAGCCTGGCCCGGCTGGGCTGTGGCTGCACCGAGGCCACACTCCCGACCTTGACCCCGGAGACGCGTATCTCGTCGCCGGCGTAGATCCCGGTTGCCGATGGGAAGTAGGCGGTGATGGTCAGGGGACGAAAGAAGGCTTGCCGCACCAGGAGTCCGCTCGCGCCCACGAAGAGTCCGACCAACAGCGCCGCGACCAGAAGGCGCCTGCGCGCGGTCATCGTGAACCACCCGGGATACCGTTGTGCGGCCATGGGAACAGCGCCCGCGGCATGTTCGGGTCGTTGCGGCGGAAGCCGAAGTAATAATCGAAGAACGGTTGAATCAGCTCAGGTATCGCCAGATTCGGCACAAAGGCGTTGTAGTAGAAGCCGTTTGACACCGACTCGCCCGAGGTGATCTCGAACTTCTTCAGGCCGGGCAGCGCCTTGGAGAGGTTGTCGCGGTTCTTCTCCAGCATGGCCGCAACGGAATTCAGCCGGTCCAGCGTCGGGCCGAGCTTGCCTTCATTGTCGGCGACCAGTCCGGTCAGCTGCTTGGAGACCGCGGAGACGTTGGCGAGCAGCTCGGCGATGGCGTCGCGCCGCTTGACCAGCGTTTCGAGCAGCACGTTGCCGTCGAGGATCAGCGAGTTGACCCCCTGGCTGTGCTCCGAGAGGATGCCCGTGACATCGGTGGCGCTCTTGAGCAGCGCGTCCAGGGTTTCGCCGCGGCTGTTGATGGCGCGCGACAGCCGGGTCAGACCGTCGAACGTCGGGCCCAGCTGCGGGGCGATCTGTTCGATCGTCCCCGACAGGGCGTCCAGCGACTGATTGAGGGTGTCGGTGCTGGTGGTCGCGAGGTTCGTCGTCATGTCGGAGACCGCCTCGGTCAACGAATACGGCGACGACGTCCGCGACAACGGGATGACCTCCGACGGACGCAACAGGCCGGCGCCGCTCGATTCCAGGGTCAGCACCCGCGCACCCAGCAGCGAACCGGTGCGGATGTGCGCGGTGCTCAGCGACCCGAGCCGGACCTTGCCGTTGACCCCGAAATCGACCAGGGCGTTGCCGTCGTCATCCAGTGAAACCCGAGAAACCGTACCGACATTGACACCGGAGACCAGAACCTTGTTGCCGGGCAACAGCCCGCCGGCCTCGGAGAACAACGCCTGATAGCGGACCGTCGTCGCCCAGGACACCAGCCGGTCGGGTGCCAGCCCGACCGAGACGACCAGCAGGATCAGCACCGTCCCGATAAAGCCCGGTCGAATGAGATGTGCGCCACGGTATTTCAGCATCAGGGCTCGGCACACCTTCCCTCGGTTTGCTTCAGCCATGGGTACACCGCCGTGCGGCCTTGCAGATCGGTGACGCGGAACGTCAGCCCGCAGATGTAGTAGTTGACGAAGCTGCCGTAGGCGCCGGTGCGGGCGAGCTTGCGGAAGTTGTGGGGCGCCCGCTGCAACGCATCGTCGAGGCGCCCCTTGCCGTGCTCCAGCAGGGGAGCCAGGCGGTTGAGCTGATCGACCGTCCCGGAAAGCGGTGGCCGCGCGGCGCTGAGCAGATCGGTCACCGAGGCGGTGCCGGTGGCCAGCGCCTGGATCGCGTCGCCGATCGGATCGCGATCACGTGCCAGTTCGGTGACGAGGCGCTGCAGGCGTTCGATCGCGCCGGAGAACTGGCTCCCTTGGTCCGACAGGGTCCGCACCACCGTATTGAGGTTGTCGATCAAAGTCTCGATGGCCTTGTTCTTGCCGGCGACGTCGTTGGAGAACGACGACGTTTTCGCCAGTAGCGACTGCAGGGTCTGGCCCTGTCCCTGGAAAACCTGCAGCAGCGCACCGGCCAGCGCGTTGACGTCCTGCGGATTCAGGCCCCGGATAACGGGTTTCAGTCCGCCCAGCAGCAGGTCAAGATCCAGCGAGGGCATCGTGTGGTCGATCGATATCTGCGACCCCTCCGGCAGCACCCGCATGGAGCCGGGCCCGATGATGAGTTCGAGGTAGCGGTCGCCCACCAGGTTGAGGTACCGCACGGCCGCCCGGGTGCCGGTGGTGAGCGCGACGTCGTCGTCGGCGTCGAAGTCCACCACCACCTTGTTGTCCGGCTGCAGCGCAATGCCGTTGACCGTGCCGACCCGAATCCCGGCCACCCGCACCGAATCTCCGGTCTTCAGCTGCGAGGCGTCGATGAAAACCGCGGAGTAACTGTGGGTGGGACCGTTGCGGAACTGGCCGAAAATGAAGAACAGGGAGGTTGTCAGCGCCAGCATCACGGCGGCGAAGACGCCGAACTTCACCATGATGCGGCCGGTGCCGGTCATCCCGGTTGCCCGATCTGTGCGGTATTGCGCGGGGGACCATCCAGGGGGCCATAGAGGAACTGCTTGAGCCCGTCGGAGTTCAACAGGATGCCCTGCTGTCCGTACTGCCACGGATTGGCGCCGATATCAGCGACGTCGAAGGGCGGGAATGTGTTGTAGGCAACCGGCAATTCGTGATCACACTGCGGACCGCCCCGGGCCGCCACCTTGGGCAGGTTTTTCGGAAACCGGTAGCGCTCGGAGCCCAGCGTGATACCACCCAACACCTCGAGCCCCGGCACCGGCGTCGGCGGCTGCAGCGCCAGCGGGAACATGCCCTTCAGCGAACACGTCAGCGCCTGGTGGTATTCGTTGGTCAGGTCGGTCGCCGGCGTCAGCAGATGCGTTACCTCGGCCAGCTTTTCGCGATTGGAGACCAAGACGTCGTTACCGAGGTCGGCCAGGCCGATCGAACTGATCAACAGCGCGTCGAGGTTCTGCTGTTCATCGACCAGGGTTTGGCTGATGCGCGTCGTGCGGTCCGCGACGGTGATGAGGTCGGGCGCCGCGTCGGCGTAGGCGCTGGACACGTCGGCCGTCGCGTCGATGTCGTGGCTCAGGTTCGGCAGGCTCGGTTCGATCTTTCCGAGAAACGCGTTCAGGTCGCTGAACATCTGGCCCAGCCGCGCACCGCGTCCGTTGAGTGCGGTGGCCATGGCACCGAGCGTCTGGTTAAGCTTGGCGGGGTCGACCTTCGCCAGCACCGACGTGAGTTGTTGGAACACCGAATTGATCTCGACGGTGACGCGTTCGGCGTCGAGCACCTGACCGGCGCGCAACCGCTGCGGCGACGGGCTCTCCGGCGGAATCAGCTGGATGAACTTTGCGCCGAACGCCGTCGTCGCAACGATGTTGACGAGAACGTTGGCCGGGATGAGCTGCAACCGGGACGGATCGAGGGCCAGATGGATGGCCGCCTGCCCATCGGGTCGGTCCTGAATGTAGGCGACGCTGCCCACCGGTGCACCGTGCAACTTGACCTTGGCCCCCGGGTTCATCATCAAGCCCGCCCGGCCGGCGACCACCGTCACCGGCACGGTCTGGGTGAAGCCGCCGCGAAACTGTATGACCGCGAGGACGAGGACCGCGGCGGCGGCGATGACCGTCACCAATCCCGCGAGCGGGCGGGCGTAGCGAAACGTGGGGCGTCGACTGGCGAGCGGGTGCGAGGGCGCTCGGTGCCCGGCCGGCACAGCCTGGATTCGTCTGGTCACCTAGGCCCCTTCGCCGCCGCGGGACGTCGGGGCGACGCGCCAAAAGGCCAGTGCGACAGTAAAAGTGCTGCGCACATGCCGGCTACAGACCCCCGTCACGCTGTCCCGATCCATAGTCATCCAAGCCAACCGGTCCGCGGTGTGATACAAATCTCACGTAGTAGCGAGCAGAACGATACATCCGCATTCCTAGAACTTCAATACTGGTCAAAACGAGAGTGTCGTTCTACGCTGGCCACTGCTGAAGCTCACCGGAGGGGCAATGTGACCGGTATCCGCGTCGTCGCGCCCGAGTTGGCGCGCCGCTACGAGGAGCGGGGTTGGTGGACCCCGGACACGCTCGGGGATCTGCTGGCCCGCGGCCTCAAAGACAACCAGCACAACACATTTCGCGTGCACTCCGCGGTGCGGCCCTACGCCGGGACGTTCGGCGATGTCGAGCTGATGGCCCGCCGGCTGGCAGCGGGGCTCCGTGCACGAGGCGTGAGCCCGGGTGACGTGGTCGCCTTCCAACTACCGAATTGGGTGGAGGCGGCGGTCACCTTCTGGGCTTCGGCGCTGCTTTCCGCCGTCGTCGTGCCGATCGTCCACTTCTACGGGCCGAAGGAATTGCGCTACATCCTGTCCAGCGTCAGGCCGCGGGTCTTCATCACCGCCGAGGGGTTCGGACGCATGACCTACGTGCCGGAGGCCTGTGCCGATGTGCCGACCGTCGCGCTGGTGGGTGAGAGCTTTGACGCGCTGCTCGACGACGAGCCGATGGACGGCACGGTGGCGACCGATCCCGCCAACCCCGCGGTCATCGCGTTCACGTCGGGCACCACCAGCGACCCCAAGGGCGTGATCCACAGCCATCAGACACTGGGTTTCGAAACGCGCCAGCTGTTGGCCAATTACCCGCAGGGGCTCGGGCGGCAGCTCACCGCGCTGCCTGTCGGGCATTTCATCGGCATGCTCGGCGCGTTCTTGATGCCGGTGCTCGACGGTGCGCCGATCGACCTCACCGATGTCTGGGACCCGGACAAGGCGATCGACCTGATGGACGCCGACGGCGTGGCACTCGGCGGGGGACCGCCGTACTTCGTCACCAGTCTGCTCGACCATCCCCGCTTCACCCCGGATCACCTGCGCTACATCAAACACATCGGATTGGGTGGATCCACCGTCCCGGCGGCCGTCACCCAGCGCCTGGCGGACCTCGGGATCGTCGTCACCCGCTCCTACGGCAGCTCAGAGCATCCGTCAATCACCGGTTCGCAGCACACCGCACCGGAGGACAAGCGGCTCTTCACCGACGGTAAGGCGCGCACGGGCGTCGAGGTCCGGTTGGCCGACGACGGCGAAATACTCTCGCGCGGACCGGATCTGTTCGTCGGCTACACCGATCCCGCGTTGACCGCCCGCGCCTTCGACGAGGACGGGTGGTATCACACCGGAGACATCGGGGTGATGGATGACGACGGCTACCTGACCATCACCGATCGCAAGTCGGACATCATCATTCGCGGCGGCGAGAACATCAGCGCCCTCGAGGTCGAGGAAGTGCTGCTCGCGATGCCGGCGGTCGCCGAGGCGGTCGTGGTTTCCGCGCCCGATGCGCGGCTCGGCGAGCACGCCGCGGCCGCGCTGCGTCTCAAGCCCGGGTATGGCATGCCGACCATAGCCGAGGTCCGCGAGCACTTCGAGCGCGTCGGGGTGGCCAAGCAGAAGTGGCCCGAGGAACTGCACGAGGTGGCCGACTTTCCCCGCACCGCCAGCGGCAAAGTGCAGAAATACGTTGTGCGCCAGCATGTTCGGGATAAGCCGTAGCGATACACGGACGGCCGGGCACTGCGGGCGGCCGAAAATTGAGAGTTGAACTTTTGGCAAAAGTAGAATACGGTTCTACCGTCACCTGATACTTAGGAGTTGACGTGGCGATCGTCGCGGAACGGCGCACCTATGTCGCGGGCAGTTGGATCACCGGCGACGACGTCGTCAGCGTCGAGAATCCCGCCGACGAAAGCCACGTTGCCGACATCACCGCCACACCGCTGGCCGAGGTGCAGCGGGCGATCGCCGAGGCGCGTCGCAGTTTTGACAGCGGGGTGTGGGCCGATATGCCGCCTCACGAGCGGGCGCGGGTGCTGCACACCTTCATCGACCACATCGAGTCCGAGCGCGCCACACTGATTCCCACACTCGTCGCCGAGGCCGGCCAGTCGGCGCGCTTCGCCGAGATGACGCAACTGGGTGCCGGGGCGGCCATCGCGCGACAGACGATCGATCTGTACCTGTCGATGGCACACGAGGAAGCCAGCCCGGTCCCCGTCGATGACCTGGTGCGCGGCCGGGTCGCGCTGAGCATCCGGCGTCACGAACCCGTCGGCGTCGTCACCGCCATCACGCCGTACAACGCGGCACTGATCATGGGCTTCCAGAAGCTGATTCCCGCGTTGATGGCGGGCAATTCGGTGATCCTGCGGCCCAGCCCGCTGACCCCGATCTCGTCGTTGGTCTTCGGCGCCGCCGCCGACGCAGCCGGGCTGCCGCGGGGAGTGCTGAGTGTGGTCGTCGAGTCCGGCATTGCCGGGGCCGAGCTGTTGACCAGCGATCCGGGCATCGACATGGTGTCGTTCACCGGTTCGACGCTGGCGGGCCGCAAGATCCTCGCCCAGGCCGCCCTGACCGTCAAACGGGTGTCGCTGGAACTCGGCGGGAAATCCGCGCAGATCTACCTGCCCGACGCCGTGCACCGCGCCGCCGGTGGCGCCATGATCGTGGTCCTCAGCACCGCCGGCCAGGCGTGCGTCGCCGCCACCAGAATGCTTGTGCCGCAGGACAGGAAGGCCGAAGTGCTGGATGCGGTCAGCGCGGCCTACGGCGCGATCAAGGTCGGCCCGCCCGGCGATGAGTCGGCGATGATGGGCCCCGTCATCAGCGCCGCCCAGCGCGACAAATGCGAGCAGTACGTGAAGCTGGCCGAAGAACACGGCGGCAAGGTGTTCTGCGGTGGTGGGCGCCCGGCGGGTCTTGACCGTGGCTACTACTTCGAACCGACCGTGCTCGACCTGCCCAGCAACGCGAATCCGGCCGCGCAGGAGGAGATCTTCGGCCCGATCATCGGCGTGCTGGGCTACCGCGATGTCGACGACGCGGTGGCGATCGCCAACGACAGCATCTACGGCCTGTCCGGTCAGGTGTACGGGACCGATGCCGCGGCCGCACTGCAGGTCGCGCGCCGGCTGCGCACCGGAGCGGTCAACGTCAACACCACAGTCTTCTCGGCCTACGCACCGAGTGGGGGATACAAGCAGAGCGGCCTGGGCCGCGAACGCGGCCCGGACGGCATCCGCGAATTCCAGGAGGTCAAGCACATGTCGATCGGGGAATTGAAATGAGCCCAGAATCCAACGGAAACAAGGCATACGACCTGAACTGGCTGATCTCGGTCGACGATCACATCCTCGAGCCGCCCAACTTGTGGGTCGACCGGGTGGCCGCCAAGGACCGCGAGCGCGCCCCGCACATGGAGAAGAACGACAACGGCGTGGACAACTGGGTCTACGACGGCAAGCGCTACCCGAACTCGGGCCTGAGCGCCGTCGTCGGCAAGTCCAAGGAGGAATTCAGTCCCGAACCGCTGTCGTACTCGGAGATGCGGCCGGGCTGCTATGACGCCAAGGCTCGCGTCGAGGACATGGATCGCTCGGGCGTGCTTGCGTCGCTGTGCTTTCCGACGATCACGCGGTTCTGTGGGCAGTTGTTCATGGAGGCCAGCGACCGCGAGTTCGGTTTCGAGTGCCTGCAGCACTACAACGACTGGCTGGTCGAGGAGTGGTGTGGCGCCGCCCCCGGCCGCTACATCCCGCTGATGCTGATTCCGATGTGGGACCCGAAACTGGCCGCCAAGGAGATGGAGCGCATGGCCGCCAAGGGCGTGACGTCCTTCGCGTTCTCCGAGAATCCGGAACCGTTGGGGCTGCCCACTATTCACGACCCCGACGGCTACTGGGAACCGGTGATGGCGGCGGCCAACGAACTCGAGATGGTGGCGAGCATGCATGTCGGCTCCTCGTCGACGTTGCCCAAGATCTGTTCGGACGCGCCCTTCATGGCCAACCTCACCTGGGGTGCGTCGCGCACGTCGGGAACGATGCTGTCCTGGTTGTTCAGCGGCATGTTCCAGCGCTATCCGAAGCTGAAGATCGCGCTGTCCGAGGGTGAGGTCGGCTGGATGCCCTACTTCCTGGAGCGGGCCGAGCAGGTGCTGGACAAGCAGCGGTACTGGGTGATGCGCGGCGCAAAGTTCGACACCCATGCGGGTGCGGGCAACGCGATCGACCTCGACACACTCGACATCCGGGAAACGTTCCGCAATCACATTTACGGCTGCATCATCGAAGACCGCCACGCGGTCAAGAGTTTGGACGAACTCGGCGAGGACAACATCATGTGCGAGACGGACTACCCGCACTCGGACTCGACCTGGCCCGACTGCATCGGCGTCGCCCGCAACACCATGAAGGATCTCCCGGAGAACGTGCAATACAAGCTGTTGCGCGGCAACGCCGAGAAGCTATACCGGTTTACGCCGGCCGAGCCTCCTGTCCTCGCGAGCGCCTGATGCCCGGCGCGCTGGACGGCAAGAGCGCCATCATCACCGGCGCCGGCTCCGGGGTGGGTCGGGTGTCGGCGCTGCGGTTCGCGGAGGAAGGCGCCAACGTGGTCGTTGCCGACATCGACGTCGACCACGCGAAAGATACGGTGCATCAGATCGAATCGGCCGGCGGCACCGCCTTCGCCGTCGGGACCGACGTCTCGGACGAGCAGCAGGTCCAGGCGATGATCGCGGCGGCGGTCGACCAGTTCGGTCGGCTCGACATCCTGTTCAACAACGTCGGGATTCCGACGCCGCGGCTCGGCATGATTTTCGAGGAGCACACGCTCGAGGACTTCAACCGTCTGGTCGCGGTCAACCTGGGCGGGGTGTTCCTCGGGTGCAAATACGCCGTCCTGCGCTTCAAGGAACAGGGTGACGGCGGCGTCATCCTCAACACCGCTTCGGTGGCGGGCCTGGTTGGGTGGGGCGGCACGGTATACGGCGCCACCAAGGGTGGGGTCATCCAGCTCACCCGTGGAGTCGCAATCGAGGCGGCCCCCTTCGGAATTCGTGTCAACGCCATCTGCCCGGCTGCCATGCCGCTGACCGGTTTCATGGCGGCGGGTGGGCTACAAGTCGATCCGGAGCAGCAGGCCGAGATCGCCAAAGCCGTTGGTGGGCAACACCCACTCGGCCGGGCGATCACGGCTGAAGACTGCGCCGAGGCCGCGCTGTATCTGGTCTCGGACGCGTCGCGCAATGTCACAGGGGTGGCACTGCCGGTCGACGGCGGGTTCGTGGCGAAATGACCGCTCCCGCATTGGATCGCGACCGACTGCGCGAGCTGTTCGACCTGCGTAGCTCCTATAACGCTTGGGCCGGTGGCGCTTACGAGGACGATCCGTATCCGGTGTGGCACCGGCTGCGCGAGAAGGGCCCGGTGCTGCCCGGCGTCCTGCACGAGCTGACCGGCAGCACCGACATGATGTTCTTCCACGGGCTGCCGTACCCGGACAGCCCGCACTTCACGGTGTTCGACTACGACTCGTGCATGATCGCCTACCGTCACCCGGAGGTGTTCGCCTCGTCCCCAGAGCCCGTCGACCTCGAGAACGGCCCACTGGGCCTGACCAACAGCATGCTGTCGATGAACGGCGAGCAGCACCGGCGCTATCGCGCGCTCGTCCAGCCGTCGTTCCTGCCGGCGAATGGCAAGTGGTGGATTGACAATTGGATCTCCGCGACCGTGGATCTGCTGATCGACGGGCTGGTCCACGAAGGGCGCGCCGAACTCAACGTCGACTTCTGCGCGGCCATCCCAGTGCTGACCATCACCGGCAGCTTCGGCGTGCCCGTCGAGCAGGCCCTCGATATCCGCGAGGCGCTGGCGCGGGATCCGCAGAAGGTGGTCGACCTGCTCAAGCCGGTCATCGCCGCCCGACGCGAGGAGCCGCGCGACGACCTGATCAGCGTCCTCGTGCAAGCCGAGCTCACCGACGAGGACGGCGCCACGGACCGGCTCACCGATCGCGAAATCGATTCGTTCGTACTGCTGTTGCTCGGCGCGGGTTCGGGCACCACCTGGAAGCAGATGGGCACCACGCTGACGACGCTGCTGCAGCGCCCCGAACTGCTCGAGGCGGTGCGGGCGGACCGTCAGCTCTTGCGGCCGGCGATCGAGGAGGCCATCCGCTGGATGCCGACCGACCCGATGTTCTCCCGCTGGGTGATGGCCGACACCGAACTGGCCGGCGTCGAAATCCCCGCCGGGTCCGTCGTGCATCTCGCGCTCGGCGCGGCCAACCGGGATCCTGCCCGCTGGGACCGTCCCGACGAGTATGACATCGCGCGAAAGTTCAAGCCGTCATTGGGTTTCGGGCAAGGTTCACACATCTGCCTCGGCATGCACGTGGCCCGCGCCGAGATGATCATTGCGATCTCTGCGCTGCTCGACCGGCTGCCGAACCTGCGGCTCGACCCGGACGCCGAACCGCCTCGCTTCGTCGGCATGTACGAACGCGGGGCGACCGCCATACCGGTGGTGTTCGATGTCTGACTATTCGCAACCCGACCTCACCCTGCTCGGCGAGGACCACGTGCGCGCATACCGGGAAACCGGCGGCGCGACCGGCTACATCTGGAACGGCGCGCCGACCTTGCTGCTCACGGTGACCGGTCGCCGCACCGGCCGCGAACTCACCTCGCCGCTGATCTTCGGCCGCGACGGCGACGACTATCTGGTGGTGGCCTCCATGGGCGGTGCGCCGCGACACCCGTCGTGGTACCTGAATCTGCAAGCCAATCCGTCGGCCGGCATTCAGGTACAAGCCGACGAATTCCCGGTCGTGGCGCGCACCGCGTCGGCTGCCGAGAAGCCGCGATTGTGGAAGATCATGACCGAGGTGTGGCCCAACTATGACGTCTACCAGACCCGAACCGACCGCGACATTCCCGTCGTTGTACTCACACCCGCATGACCGCGGCTAGCATTTCTTCGGTGTCACGTGCTGAAGAACGGGCCGCGGAGCGGTCGGCAGCGGTGCAGCGTTCGCGCGAACGCATCGCCAACCAGGTCAGGCTGATGCTCGATGCCGCCCTGCGGCTGATTCGCGAGAAGGGCGACAGCTTCACCACCCAAGAGCTGGTCAAGGAGGCGGGCGTCGCGCTGCAGACCTTTTACCGCTACTTCGCCACGAAAGACGAGCTGCTGCTGGCGGTGATCGCGGACGCGATGACCGATGCGTGTGCCCGCTGGGCGGCGGCCGCCCGCGACTTGCCCGATCCGGTCGCGCGGTTGCGCTTCTACGTCACCGCGGTCATCGATGTGCTCGACAACGAGGAGGGCGACGGCGGCACCGCCAAGTTCGTCGTGTCGACGCGCTGGCGGCTGCACCGGATCTTCCCCGACGAACTCGCCGAGGCGGAGAAGCCGTTCGTCGATCTGCTGCTCGGCGAGATCAACGCGGGAATCGAGGCCGGGCAGTTGGCGCCCGCGGACCCGAAATGGGCGGCCTGGTTCATCACTGAACTGGTGCGCTCGGTGTACCACTACTATGCTTTTGCGCCGCGCGAGGTCGATGTCAAAGAGCAGCTGTGGCAGTTCTGTCTGACCGCGTTGGGCGGGACCGCACGCAAGTCGCGTGGTAGCCGATCGAAATAGAGGTGCGTCATGCCGCATGCACAACCGGACGAGTTGCCCAGCGCAGGAGGGGGGCGGTGGCCGGCCGCCGGCGACAATTTCCGGTCGGTGCAGTGGGGTGACATGGAGGTCGGGTACACGACCACCGGACCGCTGGACTGCACGCAGCTCTACCAGCTCGGCGGACTTCCCGGGGGCGTATGTACTTGTCCGCACTACGGATACATCTTCGAAGGCTCGATCCGTGCGACCTATCCGAACACCGAGTGGCCGGACGAGACGGCGACCGCCGGCGAGGTGTATTTCTTTCCGGCCGGACACATCCTGATCTATCCCGAACGAACGCGGGCCCTCGAGCTGAACCCGGCATTCGCACTGCAACAGTGCATGGACGCGATGCAAACGGCCGGGCAGCGGGCCGATCTCGCCGAGCGGCAGCGCGAACTACAAGCGTGACAACGTGAACGGATACGTGTAGGTGCCGGCGGGCGCACCATGGCAACCCGCGTCGAAGGAGGATTGCAGCGATCCGGCCAGCGTGCCCGGGTCCCACGTGTAGACATCGTGGGTAGGAACCGTTGCGCCGTAATAGATGTCGTCGCACCGCAGGCCGTCCGGAACGTCGACGGTCAACACGTAGTAGCCGTCGACCGACCGCGCGTCCCCGACGTACGGGAACGCCTTGGCCACCGGCCTGGCGATGGCGTTGACGTGCACGCAGCCGCCTCCCGGGCAGGCGGTGATCGCCCACACCCAGGTGTGAAAGTCGTATCTGCCCTCGACGTGAAGGTCATAGTTGCCGAAAGGCATGGCGGCACAGGCGATTGCCGGGCATGCCACGGCCACGAAGGTCAGAGCGCCAACGAGCGTCGAGGTCTTCAGGGCGAGCCGTCGCACAGGATCCATGGCGCTCCTCGAAGACCTTCATTTTCCATCGCCCGAGACGTCAATTCTACTTGCACGATGCGTTTTTCGGTAGAAAGTATCCGAAATTTGCTGACATCGCTGCCTGCTTCTGGAAGGCTTGCAGCATGGCCATGACCCAGTTGCACGAGGTGCCTTGCGGCTCGGGGGTTTCGGAGACCAGCGCAACCCGGCCGCCGTCCCAATTCGACGCAGACCTGCCGGAGTTCTCGGACGACTACGCAGAGTTCGAGTACCTGCTCTCCGGAACGGCCAGCTGCTACGCCGGGCCCGCCACCGGACCGGTCAGGGTGGTCAGCGAGGGACACCGCTACGTGACCCGCGTGCTGGCCCGCTACCCGAAAGACGCGTCCCGCTTCAGCGGCCGGGTGGTCGTCGAGCCTTTCAACACCACGTACGGCGTTGACCGCGACGCCTTGTGGTCGCATGTCGCCACCTTGCTGCAAGCGCAGGGCGACGCGTGGATCGGCATCACGGTGCGCGCCACCTCGGCAACGCAACTCGAGGCCTACGACCCGCAGCGCTACGCCGACATCGAGATCCCGTCCAATGACATCGTCTGGGACCTGCTGCGCGCGATCGGCACGGTGCTCAAGGCGGGCGGTCCACCCAGCCCGTTGGGCCACCTGCCGGTCCGGCACGCCTATCTGGGCGGCTATTCCCAAAGTGGCGTCGATACGGCCACTTTCGGCGCCTCGTTCGGCGCGCTGACCCGCACCGCCGACGGACGTCGCGCCTACGACGGATTCTTCCCCGCCTGTCACGCGGCCAGCCTCACGCCGCTCGCGGTGGGAGAAGGCCTGCCGCGCTTCGAGTATGCGGCGATGCCGCCGCGCGAGGTTCCGGTCATCGAGGTCCAACCGCAAACCGACGTCGAAGGATTCAGCTTCGACGAGTTCGTCAACCCCGGCAGTGCGTCGGTGCGGCGCGAGGACAGCGACGCAGAGGGAGATCGCTTCCGGCTGTACGAGATCGCGGGCGCACCCCACGCCGCCAGGATCCCCGGTTGCGACGGAGACGGGTCGACCTTTCCGATGTCGGCGTTCGTCCGCGCCGCCCTGCGGAACCTCTTCCGGTGGGCCGACGACGGCATCGCGCCGCCCACGGCACCGCGCATCGCGCTCAGCGTCGACGCGGCGGTGGCCCAGGCGGCCGTCGACCGGTTCGGCAACGCCATCGGTGGCGTGCCGTCGCCATTCCTCGCCGTGCCGATCGCACGCTACGAAGCCCATTCGACACCCGGGCCGCTGTGCCAGCTCGCGGGCCACGAGGCGCCATTGCGCCGCGAGGTGCTCGCCGAGCGCTACGGCGACGTGCGGACCTACCTCGCCGAATTCACCACCAGCCTCGACGACACCATCCGGGCGGGCTTCCTCCTGGAGGACGATCGGGCCGCAATCCTGAAAGATCAGACCACCAAAGCGCATGCCGCCTTCGCCCGACTGACCGCACCCGCATGAGCGTGGCCACCGTTCCCGTGCCGGACAGCCTCGAACAGGCGCTGTCCCCCGATTGGCTCACCGCCGCGCTGGGCGCCGACGTCGTTGAGGTGACGCCCGGTCCGATCGTGGATCGGATCTCCACCAATGCCAGATTCACAATCCGCTGTGCCGACGGCCGTTCTCGGCACCTGTGCGTCAAGGGCTACTTCAACGAGATCGGCCGGAACGCGCGGTATATCGGCGCGCCCGAGGCCCACTTCTATCGCAACCTCGCCGCCGCGACCGGCGTGCGCACGCTGCACAGCGTCTACGCCGACGTCGATCCGGAAACCCGGCACGGCGTCGTCATCACCGAAGACGTTGCCGCGCAAGGTGCCACGTTCCTGGACGGCAACAGCCCCTACACCCCCGATCAAACCGCACAGACGCTCGCCGAGTTCGCGCGGCTGCACGCGGCGACGTGGGATTCGGCTCGCTGCGCCATCGCGCCGTGGCTCGCGCCACGGCTTGGACGGGCGCTGGAAGTGTGGGGGCTACCGACCACCCTCGACATCGTCGGCCGCAACTTCGACGGGCCCAACGGGCAGCAGGTTCCCGCCGAGGTTCGCGATGCGCACCGGCTCGTCGACGCCTACTGCCTCCTGGTGGAACCCGAGACGGTCTCCGAATCTAGATGCGTCATCCACGGTGACGCGCACGTGGGCAACATCTTTCTCGATGCGACCGGTACCGGATCGCTGGTCGACTGGCAACTCGTTCAACGCGGCATGTGGTCTCTCGACGTCGGTTACCACATCGCCTCGACGCTGACCGTGGACGAGCGGCGACGCACCGAACGAGACCTGTTGCGGCACTATCTTGATGCCCTCGCCTCGCACGGCATCACACCGCCGCCCTGGGACGACGCATGGCGTGCCATCGCGATCGGCATGGTGCACGGCTTCTACCTGTGGGGCATCACGACCAAAGTGCAGCCGGCGATCATCGCCACCCTGCTGCACCGGCTGGGCACCGCGGTCGCGGATCACGACGCGCTGTCGGCACTGCAGAGTTCGAGGGGGCAGTAGATGGACCAGGAAGCTTTTGACGGGCTGCGCGTGGTCGAGTTGGCGCAATGGGTTTTCGTCCCGGTGGCCGGCGCGCTGTTGGCCGATTGGGGCGCCGATGTCATCCGCATCGAGCGTCTCGAGGGCGACCCGTACCGAGGGCTGGCCACCCAGGGCATCGGCACCGACCGCGACGGCGTCAACCTTTCGATGGCCCTGGCGAATCGCGGCAAGCGGTCGCTGGCCCTGAACCTGCGGCACCAGACCGGCATGTCGATACTGCACGAATTGCTGTCCACCGCAGACGTTTTCCTCACCAGCCTGCGCCCCGGGGCGCTGAGCCGGCTCGGCCTGGGCGCCGACACGTTGCGCGAACGCTATCCCAGCCTCATCTACGCCCGCGGCCATGGCTTCGGAACGCGTGGCCCGGATGCCAACCAGCCCGGCTATGACAGCTCGGCATTTTGGGCGCGCGGGGGAGTGGGCCACATTCTGACTCCGCCCGAACGCGATTACCCGATCAGCCAGCGCGGTGCGATGGGCGACCGAAACGGGGCCATGGCACTGGCATTCGGCATCGCGGCCGCACTGCTCAAGCGGGCCAAGACCGGGGCCGGCTCGGTGGTGGACGTCTCGCTGCTGGCCACCGCGATGTGGATGTTGTCGTCGGATTTGCTCGCGGTGCTCAATGGCGGCGAGGCCGGGCCCGTCGGTGGCCGCGGCCCGCAGGTCAACCCGGTGACCGGTAACTACCGCACCAAGGATGGCCGCCACATCCAACTGATGTTCCTACAGGGCGACCGGTATTGGGCGGAATTCTGCCGGCTGGTCGGCCGCGCCGATCTGATCGAGGACCCGCGGTTTGCCGACCTGGCGGCCCGGCGCGCGAACTGCGAAGCATGCGTGGCCGAGCTGGACGCCGTCTTCGCTGGCCGCACCCTGGACGAATGGAAAGAGCTACTAGCCAAACTCGACGCACCCTGGGCCCCAGTGCAATCGGTGTCGGAGGTGGTCGAGGATCCACAGGTGATCGCCAACGGCTATGTGGGCGAGGTCCGGCTCGACGACGGTCAGGCCTACCGATTGCCGGCGGTGCCGCTGCAACTCGACGAGCAGGCGCCGCCGATGCGCCGCGCACCCGAGCACGGCGAACACACCGAGGCGCTGCTGGCCGAGCTCGGGTATGACTGGGACCGCATCGCCGAAATGGCCGACCAGGGCGTGATTCCGTGAGCGGACGGCCACTGCCGGTTCCCGACGAGACCTCGGCGCCATACTGGTCGGCCGCGGCCGACCACGTGCTCACGGTCGCGCGCTGCGCTCGATGCGCGCAGTTCAGCGTGCCTCCCGATGTGGTGTGCCCTCATTGCCGTTCAACCGATCCCGGGTTCGAATTCACACCGGTGAGTGGACGTGGCGTCGTTCGATCCTGGACCGTGGTGCGCCAGGCCTTCCTACCCGGCTTTGACGACGAAATTCCCTTCGTGCTTGTCGACGTCGAACTCGTCGAACAGGCCGAGCTGCGCCTCATCGGCCGGTTGCTCGACGGCGTCGACGCACCGGTGCGCATCAACGCCCCCGTCGTCGTCGGTTTCGAAGACCTCGCACCCGGCGTGGCCATTCCCGCATTCGAGCTGACGTGAGCGGCAGATTCGCGGCGAGCAACAAGGTGGCCATCGTCGGCTACGCGCACAGCCAGGTGTGCCGCCGCGCGGACTGCGCCCTGGGCGCTCTCGCCGTCGAGACCGCCCGCACCGCCATCGCCGACGCGGGACGACGCGTCGACCAGATCGACGGGTTCGTCAGCTCCAGCTTGCTGCCCAGCGCGGGAGGCCAGGCCGGCGAAGACGGTGTCAGCACCGTCTCATCGGCGTGGCTCGCCCAACACCTGGGCGCCACAGCGCGTTACGTCGCCGGCTTCGAGGGCATCGGCCAGATCACCGGATCGGTGGGCATGGCCGTCAACGCGATCGCCAGCGGCGCCGCGGACTACGTGCTGCTGCACCGCGCCCTGCACAACCCGGCCGGACGCTACCACGCCAACCCGATGCGTGAGGCGCGCGGCCAACAGCAATGGACGGCGCCGCAAGGCTTTTTCGGACCGTTGGCCATGATCGCGCTGCCGCACAACGAATACCTGCGGCGGTACGGCGCGCGACGGGAGTCGATGGCGGCCGTGGTTGTGGAGGCACGCAAGAACGGCGCGCGCATCCCGTGGTCGTACTGGTACGACCGGCCGCTGACCGCGGACGAATACCTCGCGGCGCCAATGCTGTTCGACCCGGTGTGCCGCTACGACTGCGACATCCCCGTCGACGGCGTCGCCGCGTTCGTGCTCACCTCCGCCGACCGCGCGACGGACGGGCCGCATCGACCGGTGTATGTCGCCGGTTATGCCTCCGGCATGCCCGCCCGACGGCGCCTCCCGCTGCACTGGCCGCTGGACGACATCGTCGAGGGCGGCGCGCAGACGGCGCGGCGGCTGTGGGAGCACGCCGGAATCTGCGGCGCCGACGTCGATTTGCCACAGGTATACGACGGCTTTTCGCTCTTTGTCTGGTTGTGGCTCGAGGTCCTGGGAGTGTGCCCGGCCGGCGAGGCACATCGCTTCGTCGAGGCCGGGGGCATCGACAGTGACCGTCACGGGGCCATCCCCGCGTTGTCGGGGGGCGGTGCGCTGGGCAACGGGAGGATGCACGGAATCCCGCAGATGCTCGAGTGCTACCTGCAGCTGGCCCGGCGAGCCGGGGGGCGGCAACGCGACAAGGCGACGATCGGGCTGGCGTGCCATTCCTCGCCACACTTCGGCGGCGCGGTGTGCTACTCCGCCGACCCGTTTTGAGAGTTGCGTTCTTTGATCGATCAGAATAGCGTTCTACTATCACTGGCGTTTAGGGAGTCGCTGTGACAGTCCCGTCGGAGTCGTGGGTAGAGCGCGCTGTCGATCGATCGGTGGCCGTGCAGCGGTCCCGTACCCGCATCGCCAACCAGGTGCGGTTGATGCTCGACGCAGCCCGGCGGCTCATCGAGGTGAAGGACGACTTCACCACCCAGGATTTGGTCGCCGAAGCCGGTGTGGCGCTGCAGACCTTCTATCGCTACTTCGCCTCGAAAGATGAACTGCTGCTGGCAGTCATCGGAGACGCGATGACCGAGGCCTGCGATCGTTGGGCCAAGGCCGCCGCCGACATGACCGACCCGATGGAGCGATTGCGCTCGTACATCACCGCGCCGCTGCAGCAATTCCACGGCGATGGTCGGCAGGCGTCGGGCATTCGGTTCATCGTCTCCGCACATTGGCACCTGCACCGGATCTTCCCGACCGAACTCGCCGAGGCCGAGCAGCCGTTCGTCGACCTGCTGCGGGCCGGGGTGGCGGCCGCCGCCGATAAAGGGTTGGTGCGTCCGCGAAATCCCGACTGGGACACCTGGTTCATCGTCGAGCTCCAGCGCGCGATCTACCACTACTACGCCTATGCGGCAAAGACCGACGAGGACCTACACGCCACCGAAGAAAACCTTTGGCAATTTTGCAAAGCCGCGCTCGGAGCGCCGGTTGCATGACCGATCGCCCAGAAAGGGTTGCCAGTGAACAACTTTGATGACTTGGACTTCTTCACCGACCCGACCCTCGTCCCCAACCCGCACCCATATTTCGACTATCTGCGCGCCAAGGGCCCAGTGGTACGCGAGCCGCATCACGGAGTGGTCGCCATCACCGGCTACGACGAAGCGATGGCGCTATACAAAGACGTCGACTCGTTTTCCAGCTGCATCGCGGTGGGAGGTCCGTTCCCGCCCTTGCCGTTCGAGCCGTCCGGCGACGATATCAGCGGCCTGATCGACCAGCACCGTGCGCAGATGCCGCTGCACGAGCACATGGTCACCATGGATCCGCCGGCGCACACCCGCGCCCGGTCGTTGCTGAGCCGGCTGCTGACGCCTGCCCGGCTGAAAGAGAACCAAGACTTCCTGTGGAACCTGGCCGATCAGCAGCTGGACGAAATCGTCGGCCGCGGAGAATGCGAATTCCTGAGCGCATACTCCAAGCCCTACGCGCTGCTGGCCGTCGCCAACCTGCTCGGGGTGCCCGAGGCCGATCACAAGGAATTTCGTTCCGCACTGGCGAATTCGCACACCGCCGGCAACCTGGATCACGATCCTGCCGCGATCAACCCGCTGGAATTCCTCGACGAGAAATTCAGCTTTTACATCGAAGACCGGCGCCGCGAGCCCCGCGACGACGTGCTGAGTGACCTTGCGGTCGCGCGTTATCCGGACGGTTCGACCCCCGAGGTGGTTGAGGTCGTGCGTTCGGCGACCTTCCTGTTCGGGGCAGGCCAAGAAACCACCGCCAAGCTGCTCGGCGCGGCCCTGCAAATCCTCTGCGACCGGCCGGATTTGCAGCAGGCGCTGCGAGCTGACCGCGGCCTTATCCCCGGCTTCATCGAGGAGACACTGCGGATGGAGGCCCCGGTGAAGACGGCGTTCCGGTTGGCGCGCAAGTCGACCCGCGTCGGCGAGGTCGACATCCCGGCCGGAACCACGGTCATGCTGTGTCCGGGGGCGATCAACCGGGATCCCGACCGCTTCGAGGACCCACACGAATTCCGGCTCGACCGCGGCAATGTTCGGGAGCACATCGCCTTCGCGCGCGGCGTGCACAGCTGCCCCGGAGCGCCGCTGGCCCGGGTCGAGGGCCGGGTCTCGCTTGAGCGAATCCTGGACCGGATGGGCGATATCCGAGTCAATGAAGACGTGCACGGCCCGGCGGGGGATCGCCGCTACAGTTACGCGCCGACCTACATCCTGCGCGGGCTCAATGAATTGCACCTTCGGTTCACGCCGATCAAGTAGCTGAACGATGCGGTTGACGTCGTTGGTGAGCCCGGCTCTGGCGCTGGCACTTGCCGGCGGGGCCCCGGTGCCGACCGCCGCTGCCTCCGGTGACGAGTGGGGACTCAACGGCACGTACGCGGCTACGTCCAACGGCGATTGGGCGAAAACCAACGACATCTATCACAACGAAGCCACCATCCGGAGCAAGTGGACGATCAGCACGACGTGCAGCACCCCGCTCGAATGCACCGGCCGGGTCACCAGCGACCTCGGCTGGAGCGCCGACGTGAGCCTGCACGGGAGCGAATACGTCGTCAAGCGCGACATTCCCAACTGGGAGCCCTGCCCCAATGGTGCCTCCCGAACCGGACATCAGATCTACCGGTTCTACCCTGTCGATGAAAAAGGTTGGCTGGCAACCGATTCCACGTCAACGGTTCTCGCTGGCGTGGATCAGACATCGGGGGACAGCGGTGCCTGCGGCATCAACAAAGCATTGGTGATCTCGCTGCCCTTCCGGCTGGACAAGGTGAGCTGAGTTCGGACGGCGCGCCGGATCGATGGGGGAACTCCGAGCGCGCAGCACGACGCCTATAAATGATTCGCAGCGAAATCCGCGCCTTGACCGACCATGCCGTTCGCCGGATAGAGGGTGTGGGCGATGCCGGGCGGCCCTGGGGGCGCGCCATTGCAGATGGTGTCATCGGGAGCGCACAACTGAATGGTCTTGGGCGCGTATAGGGGACCGATCGTGATGGGTGGCGCGCCGGCATCCCGCAAGAACTCGTTTGACGGTGTTCCGAACAGCACCACCGCGGCGACGTGACGGGCCACTT
Organism: Mycobacterium sp. MUNTM1; assembly: GCF_054660795.1. Lineage (NCBI taxonomy): Bacteria > Bacillati > Actinomycetota > Actinomycetes > Mycobacteriales > Mycobacteriaceae > Mycobacterium > Mycobacterium sp. MUNTM1. The sequence goes on along the minus strand of NZ_BAAGDE010000019.1, from coordinate 38,212 downwards.
CCGGCGGCAGCGGCTGGGGCACGGAGGAGGCAAACTCCGCGGGAACCTCCTTGGGCACGGCGGCCGACGTGACGAAACCGGACACGACGGCGCCCTGGGAATAGCCGCCGAGCACCATTCTGGTGTTGGGACAGTTGGCCGCGGTCGATTGCAGGTGAGCGCCGGCGTCCCTGATCCCCTCGACGACCGTTGCGGCGAAAGCGATGCCACCATTGAAATCGCCGCTGGCTTCGTAATTGACCGGGTACACCCCGACCGACTTGCCGCCGACTCGCGACCCCAGTGCGTCGACGAAAGCCTGCCCGACCCCGCCAACTCCGGGTGGCTCGCCGGTACCGCGGGCGAATACCACCTCCACGTCAGGACACGGGGCGGCAGCCACGACTGGCAAGGGCGCGCTGACCATGCACGCCCAGGCCGTTGCCACGGCGGTCCCCAGCAAACGGGTGAATCGTAGTGCGCTCATCGCTGGCGGATGCCCGCTGCTAGGTCAGCCGAAACCGGCGTCGGCGGTGTCAGCGGCGTCGCCCGAGGAAACCATCGTTCGTCACTTCCGCATAGGCCGTCACGCCAAGCTTGAATGCCTGCTCAGCAGGCGTGTCCGACGGCAATTCGTGTCACACTGTGCTGATGGTTTCCCCTGATCGGCGCACCGACGACTCCCTCCCGGCCGCTGCGTCGGCGCAGGACAGCGAGCAAGTCGCCGACCTGGTCGTCCAGGCCACCGTCGACAGCAGGATCACGCCGACGATGCTGGGTCAGATGCTGGTCAGCGCCAGTCGCAGCATCGCCGACGAGGACGATCTGCTGACCCTGCTACAGCATGTCTGCGAGATCGCGCACGACGCCGTCGACGGCGCCGACAGCACGGGAGTGACCATCGACCTGGGCGGTCGCGTCTATACCGCGGTCCACACCGACCAACGCACTCTGCGTGTCGATACCGAGCAATACGACGCCGGTCAGGGTCCGTGCCTCGACGCCTCCCGGACCCGCACCATCGTGCTTGTCGACTCCGATGACGCCGCGGCGACGTGGCCGCGCTTCGCCGCTGCCGCCCGCGACGAAGGAATTCGCAGCTTCCTGGCGGCTCCTCTATTCACCGACGACCAGACGCTGGGGTCGCTGAATCTCTATGGGCGTTCGCGGTCGGCGTTCGACAACTTCGACGCCGAGATCCTCGCCATGCTCACCACGGCAGTGTCCCGCGCGATCGGCGACTTTTCCCGCTTCCGGTCTGCCCGCGATGTGGCCGACTCCATCCAGCGTGCACTGCAAACCCGCGCCCCCATCGAACAGGCCAAAGGCATGCTGATGGCCATTCACCAGATCGACGCCGACCAGGCCTTCGACTTGCTTCGCCGGAAAAGCCAGGAGATGAACGTCCCGCTGCGTGCTATCGCCGCCGATCTTGTGCAGCAACTCAGCGGGACTTCCGAGCCGGAAGCCGATGCGCCGCAGGCCGTCTGAGCTGGCATTGGCCGCTGGGTGCAGGAACGTGCGCCCCGCGGTTGGGCTGTTACAAGTTACAGCCTGATCTCATGACGATAACTACCTGCGCGTCGCTGCCGCATTTTCGCCAGGTTTCTGTTAAATATCCGTTCAGGGCCATACCTGAGCCTCTTCTCGTCACATCTACACGCCGCCGCGGCGGCTCGAGAACGGGCGCCTATGACGAGCACCTTGCGGGCGCGGGGCACCGCCGCACGAACGGTTGACCGGGTCAGTCTGTTGTGCGCCACCGCCGCCGGGTCGTCGGTGATATTGGCCGCTGGGGTTCATGCCAATCCCGGCGCACCCGTCCCCGACGCCGACCATGAGTTGGGAATGTATGGCGATCCCGTTGCCGCCGCGCCCTACTGGCGTGAGCAACACGGTTCCGACTGCGGGGAAATGGCGGTGGCCGATGTGGTCGGCCAGATCACGGGACGTGAACCTACCGAGCAGCAGATGATCGCTTTGGCCGAAACCACACCGAGCGCAACGGGTCACGGGCCGATCTGGAAGCCGATGGGCACCACCGACATCGCCGACCTTCCGAAACTGCTGTGGCACTACTGGATCAGAGCCGAGAACATCCAGACCCACACGGATGCCATGGCGCGCAAGCTGGCGCAAAACCACAAGATCATCGCGATCGTCAATGCCGAAACGATTTGGAACCGGCCCGGGAAGCGAAGCTCCGCAAACCACTTCGTGGTTGTCACCGGCATCGACAGCAAGGCCGGGGTGGTGCATCTCAACGACAGTGGCATCAGCACCGGCCGCGACGAGCAGGTTCCGATCCCCGTCTTCGAGCAGGCATGGGCCCCTAACTACAACTCGGCAATCGTGACCGAGTGATGGTTGCAGCACAAGAGCGAAACGACTTGCAACAAAACGCAATCAACAGCCTATGCTCCGAACAGGGGTGTTCACCATCAACCGCCGGGTGGAACTACAGTCGAGGAAACTTGTGTGCACGGAGAAAGGACCTCCGCAATGACGCGAATGCCCTTGGTCAGCACCGACCGCCAACCCGATCGGATCCAACAACCCATTGCACGCCCCGACACGCTCAACGTACTGCGCTTAATCGCCAACGCCCCCAACATCTTTGACGGATGGGCACAGATGACGGGCGAACTCTTCACAAGCCCCACCTTCACCTCGCGGATGCGCGAAATCATCATCCTGCGGACCGGGCATCTGCAGGATTCGCCCTACGAACTCGCCCAGCACGTGATCTTCGGCCGCAGGGCGGGACTCACCGATCAACAGATCGACGCGCTGCGCGATAAGGCGGATCTGGACACGGCCGGATTCAGCGGCGACGAACGCACCGTCATCGACACCGTCACCGAGTTGTGCACCACCCGCCGCCTCGGCGACGCCACCTTCGCCACCGCCCAAACACTGCTCGGCGACGAGGCGCTCACCGAACTGCTGATGATCGTCAGCTGCTACTACGGCCTGGCGCTGGTGCTCAACGCCGCCGACCTGGAGATCGACACCCCGACCTTCTCCAGCCCCGACGAAGGCCTGGCCCAGTGACCCGAGTCCCGTATCGCCGGCCCGAAGGCATGACCGAGCTGGCACGCGAATTGACCGCGCGGCGCGGCAATCTCAACGTCTACCGCGCACTGGCCAACGCCGAGAAGGTGTTCACCGGCTGGATGGTGGCCGGCGACGCCGCGCTGAGCAGCCCGGTACTGCCCAGAAGGCTTCGCGAACTGATCGTCCTGCGCACTGCGTATCTCATGGACTGCGCCTACGAACTCGGCCAGCACAAAGACGTCGCGCAGACGGTCGGGGTCGACGCCGCCACCATCGACGCCATCACCACCGAGTCCGATTGGCAAACAGGACCATTCGATGCCACCGAGCTGGCGATCCTGCGGCTGACCACCGAATTGGTGACCACCCGCCGCGTCGCGGCCCCGCTCTTCGACCAGGTGCACCAGGCCCTGGGTTCCGAGGCCACCGTCGAAGCGCTGATGGTCATCGGCCGCTACGCGGGCCTGGCGCTGATGCTCAACGCGCTCGACGTGGACCTCGACGACACCGCCCGGCTACTCGTTCCACCGACGCGGTGAGGGAAAAGTAATTACCGAGATTGCCTAATCTTCCCTCCGACCAGGGACGCCTCCCGTAATGTCCATAGCGTGGTGGTGCGAAAGCAACCGTCGACCCGCCTGTCGGCCGAGGACTGGCTCGAGGTGGGATACACCGTGCTCGCCGAAGAGGGCGTGCGCGCGCTCAAAGTCGAACGCCTCTGCCAGCAGGCGGGTGTCACCCGCGGTAGCTTCTACTGGCACTTCGAGGACATCGAGCAATATCGGGCCGCACTCGTCGAATCGTGGAACCGATTCCTCGAAAGCGACCGTCAGGCTCTCTCCGAGCTCGAAGCGCTGCCACCCCGGGAACGCCTCTCGGCCATGATGATCAACCTGGTCAGCCCCAAGCACTGGATACTGGAGCGGGCGATGCGCGAATGGGCACGCTTGGACCCGATCGCCGCCGGCAACGTCCGCGCGGCCGACGGTCACCTGCTGCGCACCGTGACCAAGGCCTACCGCGACTACGGGTTCAGCCACGAGGACGCCAGCCTGCGTGCGGGCGCGACCTTCGCCGCGGGCATCGGACTGCTGCACCTCACCGACTCCGCCGAGCAGGCCCAAGCGGTGGCTCAACGTGAACGATTTCTCGACCTCATGCTGATCGAGCCCGGAACCAAGCCTTCAGACCATGGCGATGGGTGAGATCTTCGCACCAATCGCCAACGCCCCGGCCAACTCTCGACTGGTGTCGTAATCGAACACCACATGGCCCGCGGCGATGTCCACGTCGCGCTTGGCCCGCTGCATCGGGCTGGACAAGAAATGGGCGCTGGCGCCGGAGGCCTCCATGAGATCGGCGATGATCGCCCGGCTTTCGTGCACGGTGCGCGCGGCCGCCAGCCGTGCGTCTGCCCGCACCGATCGGCTCACCCGTTCGCCGCCGACCACGATCGCCTCGATATCGGCGGCCGTCTTGTCGACCAACGCCCGCAGTGCGCTGAGCCGCACCCTGGCCTCGCCCAGCCGGATCTGCGCGGCCGGCTGATCCTTTTGCGCCACCCCGCTGTAGGCCAGCACGCGTCCGCTGAGCCGTTCGGCGAAGAGTTCGGTCACCCGCTCGGCGGTCCCGAGCACGGGCATTGCCGCCGTCAGCGCCAGCGCCGGAACCATCGGCCACCGGTAAGTCGGGACCCCATGCTCACGCGCGCCCGGTGCCGATCCGGCGTAGATGTCGGCCACGGCCACCAATCGATGCTCGGGAACGAGGGCGTCGGTGATGACGAGATCGTGCGAGCCGGTGCCGCGCATGCCGGCGGTGCGCCAGGTATCGACGACCTCCACCTGGTCGGCGGGGACGACGGCCAGCGCCGGATCGATGCGTTCCGGGCGTTCGATCAGCACGCCGACGATCATCCAGTCGGCGTCCATCGCGCCCGTTGCCCAGGACCACCTGCCGGTCAGGCGCACTCCGCCGTCGGTCGGTACGCCGCGGCCGGTGGGTGCCAGGGGAGCCGGCGCCAGCACGGGTCCCGACGTGAAGACCTCGTCCTGGAGGCGCGGGTCGAACAGCGACAGCATCCAGTTGTGCAGCGCGTAGAAACCCAGCGTCCACGCGCTCGATGCGCAGCCATGCGCCATGCGCCGGATCGGTTGCAGCAGTTCGGGAAACGAGGCCTGCAGGCCACCGAACCGGGTCGGCAGCAATAACCGAAACAGCTCGGTCTGCCGGAACTCGGCGATCGTCTCCGCGGGCAGGCGCCGCGATTGCTCGGCCTCGTCGGCGCGATCGGCCAGGCGCGCAACGAATTCGTCGGTAACGCCGTGCAGTGGGCGGCTTTCAACCACGGACATGCACGAGACCGTAACATACTTTTTAGTATGGTGTGTGGGCGGGTGTGCGCCTGACATCGCCTGGTTCACCGCAGTCGGGTCGATGTCGCGATTTGTGGGAAACGTGGCTCACCGCAGGGGGCCGGGGCCAAGGGGCGGCAGGAGACTTGAACCGAGTCGGCCGGGAGACCGTCTGCATTGTGTCGCAGTGCTTTACCGGCGTTTGGAGGTTCGGTGATCGTCGACAACCCGCAGGACGAGCAGGCAACCACTCTCGTTCGTCCGCTTGGGGCCGCCGAGCGGCTCTTCTACCGATACAGCGAGCGCAACCCCGCTCATTTTTCGATCGTGGCGGAGTTCGACCAGGTGCTGCACGCGGACAAGGTGCGGACCGCCGTAGCCGCCGTCCAGCGACGGCATCCGCTGCTGTCGGTACACGTGGAGGACCGGCCCGATACCCGCCTGGGCTTCTACCGCGCGGCGACCGTGGCGCGCGTCGCGCTGACCGCCCGTCGGGGACCGGAACTGGCGTGGCAGGCCGCCGCGGCTGAGGAGCTCAGCCGACCGTTCGACCGATCGCGTGCGCCGCTGATGCGCGCCGCGTTGACTGCAGGCTCCGGCGCGCAGCGCGCTGCTGCTCACCTTCGACCACACGATCGCCGACGGAATCAGCTCCATCGTCGTGCTCACCGACGTGATTGCTGCGCTTAACGGACAGGATTTGGCGAATTTGCCTGTCTCGCAAGCAGAAGAGAGTTTGATAGCTGACAACCTCGAAGCGGCAGACCCGCGCGACGACCGCGCACCTGAATGCCGCCCGGTCGGCGCGCGGAATCCGTACGAGCTCACTGGCGCTCGAGCAGATGATCACCATCGATGCCGACACCGCCGATGCCGAGGAGCTTTTCGGCCGGATCAGCCCGTGGGACATCATGGTCACCAACCTCGGCGTGCAAAACCTCGATGGCGCAAGCCCTTTGCGGCCGACGGCGGTGTGGGGACCGGTGGTACTCAGCCAGACCGATGGCGAGTATCTGACCGGAGTTACCACCTACGAGGGCAGGCTGAGGATGGTGACGTGTGGCTACAGCGTGCCGGCCAGCTTCCTGAAGAGTGTGGGTGCCGCCCTGATGGCTGCTGTCGAGGAATCCTGATTGCTACCATCGCGCGGTGAGTGATCGCCCGGGTGGGCTGCGATCCGTCGCACGCCGCGACGTCCTGAAGATCGCTGGCGTCATGCCGGCGATCGTCACCGCCGGCGCGCTGCTGCCCGCCCCCCGCGCGGCGGCCGGTCTCAATGGCATGGCGGTCTTCCTGGACCCGGGCCACAACGCCGTCAACGACGCATCCATCAACCAGCAGGTCCCCAACGGCCGCGGCGGCACCAAGCCGTGCCAGACGTCGGGAGCGGTCGCCGACGACGGCTATCCCGAGCACGCGTTCACCTGGGCCGTGGTGGGATTGATCAACGATTCGCTGAACCAGATGGGCGTTCGCACCCAGCTGTCGCGCGATAGCGACGGCGGGGTGGGCCCGTGTATCGACCAACGCGCCGCGGCGGGCAATGCCATGCACCCGGACGCGATCGTGAGCATCCATGCCGACGGTGGGCCGCCGTCGGGCAGCGGATTCCACGTCAACTACTCCAGCCCGCCGCTCAACGACGTCCAGTCCGGGCCCGCTGTGCAGCTGGCGCATGCGATGCGGGATGCCTTAGTCCAGTCGGGTTTACAGCCGGCCACCTACATCGGCTCGGACGGCCTGTATGGCCGCGACGATCTCGCCGGGCTGAACCTGGCCCAGTACCCCGCGGTCCTGGTCGAACTGGGCAACATGAAAAACGCCGGTGACTTGGCGCGAATGGAAAGTCCGGACGGCCGGGCGAAATATGCCGCCGCGGTCACCCAGGGCATAGTCGCGTTTTTGAACTCCAAAGGCTGAGATGGGTGCGGGTGAGCTAACTGCTCGGCGGGGATCGAGCGTCAGTCGGCTAATGTTTCCAACGCGAGCGGCCTGCCGGTACTTGGATCACAGTTAACGTCGGGGCGGGCCGGGTGGCGAACGCTGGGCCGCAGCCTAAATTGCGCGTGTGCGCGGCGCAGCACTATATGTAGCAGTACCGAAAGGTGCTTCTGCTGGAAAAAGAGTGCATCGTGCCTGCACCGACTATGTTGATTTGTTGCGGTGGGACGTCTCGAGTTTCAGGGCATGTGGTGACGGTGAACGCCGCCGGACCGGCGCGTTGACGGGGAATGGGATGGCGGCATGAGGGGGATGGGTGACCAGCTCCGGCCCTGTATCGAGGGGCACCGATGACGTATAGCGGTGGTTATCAGGATCCGTTCGGTGCCGACCCTTTTGGGGGACAGCCCGGCGGCCAGGGACCGGCATTCGGGCAGCACCAGCCCGGCCATCCGCCCGCCGGATCCGGTGCCTTTCCGTCGCCGCCGAAAACCAACACGCTGGCCACGCTGTCGGCGATTTTCGCGTTCGTCTTCGCGCCTGCCGGTGCCGCGCTGGGGCACGTGGCGCTGTCCCAGATTCGCCAGCGCCACGAGCGCGGCCGCGACCGCGCCATCTTTGGGCTGACGGCCTCGTATTTGATCATCGTGCTGGCGGTCGGCGCAGTGGCGGTGTGGCTGGCGACCAGCGGATCCGATTCGAACACGGTTAAGACGGCGGCCCCCAGCCCGTACGTGCCGCCGACGCCGCCGCACACCACGGTGATCACGGCTCCGCCGGCGCAGCGCCCGAGCGTGTCCGTCAGCGACCTGAAGGTGGGCGACTGCATCGAGGTGCAGCAGAACAAGCCGGACCCCTCGGAGAAGGCGGACTTCATCACCATCTACCCCGTCGCGTGCGAGGTGCGCGAAGGCGTGCTGCAGGTGACCCAGCTGCTGTCGAACGACTCGTGCAAGACCCCCACGACGCTGTGGAACCACAACAAGACCGTGTACGCCTGCATCGTCGACTTCAAGGGTTGAACTGATGTATCCCAGCGATGATCCTTTTGCGCCGCAGTCCGGCGACCCGTTCGGCGGACCGCCGCCCACCGTCTCCTACGGGGGCGCGCCGACGACCCCGGTCGGGTACCCGGGCGCACCGTTCGGCGGGCAGCAGCCGCGTCCGGACTACAACACCCTGGCGGTGCTCTCGCCGGTCTTCGGGGTGATCGTTCCGCCCGCCGGCATCGTGCTGGGCCATCTCGCGTTGCCGCAGATCAATCGCAGCGGAGAGCGGGGACGCCCGGCCGCGATCGCCGGCCTGGTGATCGGCTACCTGATGTGCGTCCTGCTGATCCTCGGCGGCGTGTATTGGGGCACCCACCCGAGCAATTCGACGCCGACGACCGCGTCCAGCTCCGCTCCGCCCCGGCCACTGCCGCCCCGAACCATCACGTCGGTCGCGCCGGGCACCACGGTGCCGCGTGGTCCCAAGCTCGACCTGGCGACCGTGCCGATCGGCACCTGCGTGGAGCTGCAGCTGCGCAACAGCACGGGCAATGACGCGCTGGACTTATTCGGCGTCGACTGCGAACACCGCGACGGGGTCTACACGGTTGCCGCGCGAGTGCGCTCCAACAACCAATGCAACTCGGTGTACGTGGCCGCACCTCCCGACCGTTCCTTCGCCCTCTGCCTGAACCCGTATTGAGACCGATGAACGCACCAAACCCCTTCGACTTCAGCGACTTCGGGCCGGGCAAGCAGGCGCCGCCCGGTGGCGGCCAGGCGCCGGTGCAGCAGGGTGGGGGTTTTTCGGGCGGATTCGATCCCTGGGCCAACCAACCACCTGCGCCGGGGCGGTCGGATGCTTTTCAGGGCCCACCCGCGTTCGACCCGACGGGCGGGCGTGACGCGTTCGGCCAACTCACCGCGACTCCCGCGGGCGTCGGGGCGCTGACGACGGCGGGCCCGCCGCTGGCGTGGTTCGCGGTGGCCTTGGCGCTGGCTCTAGCTGGCGTTGCCCTGGCCGGCGTGAGCGCGTTGGGCGGCCCGATGATCGCGGCCGCGGTCGCCGGGTGGCTGCTGGCCGGGCCGCTGGCGATCGGCGCGCTGGCGGTCTTCAGCCGGGTCGACACCAGGCGGCGCACCGAGGCCATCTATTCGGCGCCCACCTGGACGTCGACGCTGTATTGGGTGGTGCTGGCCGTCTGCCTGGTCGGGATCGCGGTGGGGGCCTGGCAGATCGCGCTGTGGGCGGGGACGTTGTAGTGGCCCATCCTGTGCGAATACCTCGCGGCCGCAACGGCGTTGCGGCACTGGCGCGCGTGGTCGCGGCCGCCTTCCTGGTCGTGGTGCTCAACGCGGTCGGCTGGGCGCCCGTCGCGTCGGCGAGCGGCTCGCCGGGCGCAAGCCGCTTCGGTGCCTGCCTGGCCTCGCAGAAGGCCGGCGATCTGCTGCTGTTGTTCGACGAGTCGAGCAGCCTGCAGGAGACCGACCCGCAGGCGGCGCGAGTGCAGGCCGCCCGTTACCTGGTGCAGACGTTGGGCAAGTACGCCGACCGGGTGAGCGCAAAGCTCGACGTCGCGGTGGCCGGGTTCTCCGACACCTATGTCCCCGAACATGATTGGACCCAGCTCACCGGCTCGACCGCCGACGGCGTCGGCGCGTCGCTGGATCCCATCGCCAAGAAGAACACCGGCATCGACACCGATTACTGGCTGGCCCTCGACGGCGCCCGGCAGGCGCTCACCAAGCACAGCGGGGCAGCCGACAAGGGTCAGCGCTGTCAGGCCATCGCCTGGTTTTCCGACGGCATGATCGACTTCACCGCCCGTCCGGTCACCAAGCCGTACGCCGACGGGGTCCCGCTGGACTCACCGAACGGAATCCCCGACACCACCCAGAAGGCCGTGCAATCGATCTGCCGCCCCAGCGGCCTAGCCGACCAGCTGCGGTCGAGCAACATCATCATGCTGGGAATCGGCTTGGGTGCCAAGCAGACTCCCGGTGACTTCAACGTGATGTCGGCGATCAGCACCGGCAAGGGGCTGCAGGGCATGGCATGCGGCGCCATCACGGATCCGGTGCCCGGCGACTTCTTTCCCGTCGCCAACATCGACGACATGCTGTTCGCCTTCGACGCCCTCAACCCCGATCCCGGCGTGACCGACCAGGGCGGGGTATGCCAGATCAAGGTGTGCCCGGAGGCGCGGCATAATTTCGTGCTGGACAGGTCCATCAAAGAGGTCAACATCCTGGGCTCGGGCGGCGTGCCCGGCGTCGAACCCTACCTCGTCTCGCCGACCGGGCAGACCCTGCCGCTGCCCAAGAAGGACGGCGCCCAGAACGTCAACGTCGACGGCGTGGCGGTGAACTATCAATGGCAATCCGAGTCGGCGCAGACGATCTCGCTGCAGAACAGCAACGCCCCGCACTGGACCGGGCAGTGGGCGATCGTCTACGTCGACACCACCGGCCAGCACCCGGACGCGGTGTCCAAGGTCAGCATCCACATCACCACCGACATCTTCCCGGCGCTGACGGGTGGCGACAAGGTCGCCTGGCACAGCGGCCAGACACTCAAGGGCCTGGTCTTCGGTTTGGTTGACGGCCAAGGCAAGCCGATGGTCCCGGCCGACCTGGCCGGCTCGGCCACCATGTCGGCGTCCCTGGGTCCCGATGGCGCCGCGCCGATTCCGCTGCTGACGGCGGCGGGCAAGGATGACATCGCCAAACCCGTCGACGCCGACCTGACCAAAGTCGCGCCAGGACACGCGACGTTGCGGATGTCGCTGGTGATCACCACCGCGAACACCACCGATCAGAACGGCGGACCCATCGCCGGGACCCAATTGTCGCCGCAGGAAGTCGATGTGCCGGTGCAGATTCTGCCGAAGGTCGGCCTGCCCACCCCGGGTGAACGCATTGACTTCGGCACCGTCGAGGGGGCCAAGGGAGCGACCGCGACGCTGAACATCACCGGACCGGGCTGCGCCTGGATCAGCGACACCGATTCCGCGACGGTGTCGGGCGCTCCCGACGGCATCGGCTCGCCGCATGTCGGTTCGCCGATGAATTCCGGCCAGCACTGCCTGAAGGTGCAGGCAGGGGGGAGCTCCCAATTGTCGGTCACCCTGCGCACCGATCACAACGGCCACGGCGGGCTCAATGGCACTGTGCCCGTGCATGTTTCGACGCTGGACAATCCGGATGACGCGCAGACCGTGCCGGTGGCCTTCACGGCGTCCATGATCAACCCGCTCAACACCACCAACTTCATCCTGGTGCTCATCGCCGCGCTGCTGCTGGGTCCCGGGATTCCGTTGGCACTGCTGTACGCGTCGAAGTGGTGGGTCAGCAAGATCCCCGACAATCCGCTGCTGGCCGAACGCATTCCGGTGGAGGTCGAGCACGACGCGGTGCTGCGCGGCGGTGAACCGTTCGCGATGGCCGACGCCGACCTGGTGCAACCGGTGACCGGGCTGCCGCCCGGCGGCGCCCGTCAGCTGTCGGTGGCCGGGGTGAACCTGTCAGTTGTGCTGGGGCGCAGCCCGTTCGGCTCCGGCCATGTGGTCGTCAACGCCGATGCAATGGTCAGCGTCGGGTCGAAGCTGCCCGGATCGGACAAGACCGGCCTGCGGGCGGTGTTGCCACTGGCGGTGCACAACACCTGGGTGCTGCTGCACAACCCCTACGGGCCGGAGAATTTTGCGGAGGTGCTGCTGTTGGTGGCCGGGACCACCGATACCACCGCGCGCGAGCGGCTCTACGAGGACATCGCGCAGCGGCTGCCCGACCTGCTGACCGGATTGCGGCTGCGCGCGGTGCAGGCCGGCATGACGGCACCGTTCGCGGCGCCGGGCGAGACGGCCTCCCCGTTCGGTGACACGCCCGCCGGTGTCATGGCCGCCCCGTCCGGAGACGATCCCTTTGGCGGCGGGGATGATTCGCCGTTCTCAGGGGCGCCTTTGGTGACGCCGGCTCCGAGGCCCGCGCCGCCCCCGCTGACGGGACCGGTGCCGCCCGGCTTCAACGACGCCGAGACGCAGGAGCGGCCCATCCCCGAACCGACACCGCGCCAGGACGACACGATGGCCGCGGGCTACCGGTACGACGAAGAACGTGACCAGCGCGATGAGGGTGGGCCGCCCGCGCTCCCGCCGACCGAGGCGACCCAACCCTCCTATCGATTTGACCCAGAACCATTCGACCCGTTCGGAGAGGGCACCTGATGCGACGATTCCTGGTAGTGGGCTGTGGCGGTTCCGGCGGCGCCACGCTGTCCCTGATGATGGACCAACTGCGCTCCGAACTGCACACAGCTGGAATCGAAAAGCTCTTGGCCGGTTGGCAGTTCGTGCACATCGACGTGCCGAGCGCCGCGGAGTCGGGCCCTGAAGGGCTGGCCAACGTCCCCGCCCAGGGCGGCAGCTACGTCGGGTGCGGACCGCAGGGCAGCAGCTACGCCGTTCTCGACGGTGCGCTGTCGCAACGCCTGGCGGCCGAATCGGCGTTGGACACCATCGCCACCTGGGCGCCGCGCAGCCCGCAGGAGGTGTCGATCCCGATCTCGGCCGGCGCGGGGCAGTACCGGGCGATCGGGCGGATGATCACCCTGAGCAAGGCCGCCGAGATCCACGCCCGGTTACAGGCCGCGTGGGACACGCTGTTTCGCGTTGAGACCGTGTCGGAGATGTCGACGGTCGACGTGCCGGGCATGGGTCGCTTCGACCCGAACGAACCACCCCTGGTGTTGGTGGTGTCGTCGATGGCCGGCGGCGCGGGCGCGTCGATGGCGCTGGACGTCTGCCGCCTGCTGACCTTGGTCACCGGCTTGGATCCCCGCTTGATGGGCGTATTCATGGTGACCCCCGACATTTTCGATTCGCTGCCCCAGAGCGCCATCATCGGCGTGCGGGCCAACGCCTTGGCGATGCTCGGCGAGATCGTCGCCAGCCAATCCGGCGCGGCCCGCGAACACGACGTGCGGATCCTGCGCGCGCTGGGCCACCATCACGGTGAGGGAGAACCGATTCCGTTCGCGCGGGTGTTCCCGGTAGGCCGCTACATCGGCGCCGACCGCACCCTGTTCGGTGACGGCTCGCAGTACGCGGTGTACCGCGGACTGGCGCGCGGGCTGGCCGGGCTGATGATGAGCGGCCGGGCCAGCGACCAGTTCGTCGCCTACGACCTGGGCAACACCGCGTCGCCCGTGGGCGATCGCGACCTGCTGGGCTGGGGCATCTCGTCGTGGGATGTGTTGCCCTGGGGCACCTATGGCTTCTCCAGCCTGAGCATGGGCCGCGACCGCTACGCCGAATACGCCGCTCAGCGGCTGGCCCGCAGCTGCGTGGATAAGCTGCTCGACGGGCACATGCAAAAGGGCAATCCCGCGTCGAGCACCGAGCAGTTGGACTCCCTGCTGTCCAGCCAATGGGCCGCGCTCTGCGGCGAATTGGGGTTGCCGCCCAGCGCCGGCGACCAACAGACCCGGGTGAGCCAGCTGGGCCGCTGGATCGGCACCGAGGCCTTCACGGCCGACACCGTCGCGTCCACGGTGAACGGCCTCATCGACCGGCAGCTGCGCAACCACCTGCCCAACCCGGAAGGCGTCGCCGCCGAACAATGGGTGCCGACCATGCGCCAGGCCGTGCACAATCGGCGCGCCGAGCTCACCCGGGCGTGCGCGGATGCGGCCTACGCCATGGCTTTTCAGTGGCACCAGGATTTTGCTAACCGGCTCGAGAAGGTGGTCGGCGCGGCCATCGCGTCGCTGGGATTGCCGTTCGCCCGCGAGGTTGTCGACCAGCTACGCCGGCACATCGAGGACCAACTGACCGCGGGGGTCGCGCAGCTGGGCAACATGGGCCCGCCCGACATCGTGGCGATCTCGCCGCAGGTGGACGCCGGGCTGAAATCGCTGCACGGCGTGATGACCAACACCGACCAGATCGTGGCGGCCGTGGTGGACGGGTTCCGCGCGACGGTGCGTCGTCAGCTGTTCGCCGACGCGGCCGCCCGGATCGCCGACGTGATGCGGGTGCTGGGCGTGGAATTGCTGGTGCCGCTACGTGACCGCCTCAGCGAGGCGATGGTTCAGCTGGAGATCGCGCGCTCGGAGCCGCCGACCGACGTGGGCCTCGCGCGCCTGGCCACCGATCAGTACGCGGCGTGGCCGGCGGACGCCGACGAGCTGGTGCCCAGCCGGTTCGCGGAGGCGAACAACGAAGTACTGCTGATCAATTCGACCGCGTTCAAGGGACGCTACGAGGCGGACCTGCCGAAGGCGGTGGCCGGCGCCAACGCGATGATCCCGCTGCAATCCGCCATCGAAGAGGCGACGACGCGGGTGATCCTCGGGGAGTGGCAGACCACCGGCGGCGTGGCCGCACCCGGCGGGCTGATCGAACGCACCGCCACCTGGGTCACTCGGGCGCTGGGCACCGACCCCGAGACGGGCCGCGCGCGGGTGCCGTCGATCGCGCAGTTCGACATCCACACCCGCCCAGTGGAATTGCTGCGCCGGGCGCGGCTCTACGTCGAGCGGCCGGGGGAGTCGTTCGCCGAATTCTGCAAGGTGTCGCTGCGCGACTACGTGCAGGGCGCCGGGGCGTCGGAGTCGGAGCTGGTGGCGCGCCGCCGCGACATCGCCACCAAGTTCGCCGAGGCGCTCTCGCTGGCGCGGCCGCTGGCCAGCGTCAACGACCAGGCGCTGCAGCGCGTCCACCCCGGCCAACAGACCGAGTACCGCTACAAGTTCTCCGAGATTCCGTTCGCCGGTCAACCGGTCGACCGGGAACTGTTCGAAGTCATCCGGAACAATCCGCGCATCGACCAGGCGACGAGGGACAATTACGGGCGCTCGCTGTCCGATGAGGACAGCGTGACCCGCATCGACATCTTCGGCTCCTACCCCAACTATTCGCCGCTGGCGTTCGACTCGGTGCTCAAGCCCGCCGCCCAGCAGTGGGCGCAGACGGCGGGACCCGGGCGCGGCGCCTTCTGGAAATACCGCCGCTCTCGGCCACTTTCGGCGTCGCTGCCGATGACCGACGAACAACGGCGCACCATGACCGGCGGCTGGTTCGTCGGGCAGTTGCTGGGCCGCATCCAGATCCCCGCGTCACCGTTCACCGAGCCGGTGCGGATCTACGACGCCGACAGCGGGCAGTGGCTGAACTTCCCGAACCCGCTGCTGACGCCGCCGTCGGCGTTCCACGCCCCCTACGACTGGCTGCCCGCGGTGCTGGAATCGATCCTGCTGGCCATCGCGCAGTCGCACGAGCCGCCGGTGATGCGATCGCTGCGGCCCTACAGCGTGCTGCGTGAGCTCTACGACGCGCACTCCCAAGACCCCGCCAGCGGCATCGTCGCGCTGTCGGCGCAGGCACTGTTGCGCGAATTCCTGCAAGGGGTCTCGAGCACACCCGGTGTGCAGTCTCGGGTGCCCGGGGTCGCCGAGGCCCAGACCGCCGACGAGCGCGCCGCCGCGGCCATCGAGTGGTTGACCACCATCCGCGATGTTGCGGCGCAATACCTTCCGGCGGACATGGCAGGCGCCGCACCCGGTGGGGCGTTCACGACCGTGCCGACCCGCACCACCGCGTCGAACACGCCCATGTTCCGCGACCTGGCGCCCGACGTGTACGCGGCCACCGGCGCGCTGATCAACCTGATCCAGCGCGAGGCCGAGGCGCTGGCGGCCGGCGCGGCGGCGGGCGGCCCCGTGCTCGATGGCGGTGCGCCCGTGGTGATTCCCGAGGGCGGGACGTTCTGACCATGGTTGCACCCAGTGACACCGCCCTCACCGTGGTCGTGGCTCCCCACCTGCAAACCGACGAGCTGCTCGGCGTCCTGTGCGACTACTCCGCCGCGGGGTTACTGGGCGTCTTCGTCTGGGTAGACGCCGGCGATGCCCGGGGGCCCGCCACGACGGCGACGATGGTGCGCGGTGGCCGGTCGGAAAGTGTTGTGCTGCAACAGGTGTTGACCGCCAAGCACTACGACCGGGTCCGGGTCGCGGTACTGGTTCCGCTCGACGCTTCGGCCGATCAGCGGGCGCCACTGGCCGCCGAGCAGTTCGTCGAGCAGGTGGTGCGCAGCACCGCCCGGGGAGCCGGGATTACCCTGCTGCGGATGCTGCTCACCAGCGGTCGGGCCGGCGCCAGCCAGCTCAGTTCGTCGGTCGTGGTGGAAGGCTGGCACAACCTGCTGATCGCGCCGGAGGATTCGCCGGCACCCGGATTGGGCGCGGTGCCGTGGGGACACCTCGCCGAGCCGCTCGACCTGGCCCAGCGCGCCGCCCCGGTGGTCGCCGCGGTGGCCGGCCTGTGGGCCGACGTGCAGCAGACCCCCTTCGACAGCGTGGAAATTCTGCCAGGACAGACGCTGCGCGCGGTGCGCGCGTTCTACCGCAGCCTGGACACCGCGGAGGTGGAACGCCGGTTGCGGGCCCGGCTGTTCGATCCGGCCGGACGGTTGCCGCTGCCGCACGGCGGCCAGGTGCCGGTGCTCTACGTCGAGGACGTATCGGCGGCGACCCAGACGATGGCGCGCGCGCTGTGGACCAAACATCGCGACGTGCTGCGCGGGCCGCGAATGGGCGCTGACGATGTTGCCACGCAGGCCATCTCGATCTGGGCGGCGCTGAAGATGTTCCTGCGCTTCATGGGTGGTGCCCTGCGCAACGCGCCGTCGGCGTGGCTGTCGGCGGTCAAGGGATCGGTGTCGGCGGTGTTGGCCTCGACGGTGCAGGGCACCGTGTTCGGCGGCCGCGAATCGGCGTTCTCGGTGGTGACCAGTAGTCAGCTCGCCGACTGGCAGGACCTCGGCCGCAGCGCCGACACGCTGAACGCGGCCATCGGGGGATCGGGCGCCAACGGGCGACTGGCCCAACAGGACCTGAGCCCGCTGTGGACCGACTTCGTCAACGGCGCGCTCACCCTGGCCGACGGCGGCCGCCGCGCGAAGGGACTCGACCCGATCCAAGTGGGTGCCGGTGTCGGTGTCGTGGCCAGCGCCGCCGACGTCGTGCCGAGCCGCGCGGACCGGTTCACCGCCATCCCGACGTCGCTGGCCGCCGTGATCGGCGTCAGCGACCTGGAGCCGGCCGACGTGCTGGGCGCGGCCGATCTGCGCCAGAGACTGCAACGCGCCTACTCCGATCCCGCCGCCGGCGTCGAGGCGCGCGGGGCGTCGACCGAACTGGAACGCTGGCAGCAGCACGTGTCGAAAAGCTATGCGTGGCAGGCCGGATCGATCCTGGCCGACTTCTTGGGGCGGGCCCGCACCGAGGTCGCGCAAATCGCCGAACAGATTCAGCGGGCGGCCAGCGAGATATCGATCGACGAGCGGGTGCGCGCCCGACACCTTGCCATTGGCACCATCCTAGCCACGCTGACCTGGGCGACGTTGGGCGTCCTCGTCGTGCTCGTCGGGCTGGCGGTGACCGGCTTCACCGGCTGGAAATACACGTTGATCACCGGCGGGATACTGCTGGGCCTCTACATTCTGGTGTCGCTGACGTTGTTCCTGTTCGCCCAGCGCGACATGTTCACCCTGATGAATCTGCGCAAATCGCAACAGAATCAGCTTGACATGATGCAGGCGAATCTGCAGACGGCGCTGCACGACGTCAGCCGGCTGTCCACCGCCTACGGCCAGTATTTGTCGTGGTGTCGCGTGCTGGGACCGGTGCTGCGCGCACCGTTCGGACCCGCTCCCACCGGACGGTCGCCGGCGCCACTGATTTCGGATGGCCTGCCCCGCTGCGCCCAGGTCGGCGTGGCCGATCCCGGCGCCGAGCGTGCCGACGATGCGGCGCACGCCATTCAGCGCCGCCTCTACGCGCTCGGGTGGCTGACCAAGCCGTGGCAGGAGATGGTCGCCCACGCCGCGGGCCGGCTGCGGGAGGAGCCCGAAATGCTGTATCGCATGCCGGGTTTCCGGACGTCGTCGGGCCTGGACCAATGGTCGGCGGCGGTGGCGTCCGGGCAAGTGCACGCCACCGGCGCCGAGGCACTGTGGCAGCGCGTCGAGCAGATGTTCGCCGAGGATGAACGTGTGGGCGCAGCGCTGACCGGTGCGGTACTGGCCCCCGCGATGGGACAGCACGTCGCCGCCGAACAGTTCGC
The DNA here is from genome assembly GCF_054660795.1 of Mycobacterium sp. MUNTM1. NCBI lineage: Bacteria > Bacillati > Actinomycetota > Actinomycetes > Mycobacteriales > Mycobacteriaceae > Mycobacterium > Mycobacterium sp. MUNTM1. Next base: position 19,765 of record NZ_BAAGDE010000019.1, on the reverse strand, counting down.
CGCCGGTGTCGTCGACCACCGGCCGGGACAGGCTGCTCCCTTCGACGGGTCGGTGTTCACCGACGCGGCGATGACCGCGGGCCGCTGCGCGGTGGCCATCGACACGGCCGCACTCGCCCGTCCCGGCCTGGGTTTTCGCGCCGCGGTGGTGCAGGCCAGCGACGGGCTGGCACCCTACGACTTCACCCTGTTCGAGGTGCCGCTGGCGGCCGCGTCGGGAGTGGAAATGGAGAAGACCGCGGTGATCACCCACACCGAACACCGGGACGCGCCGCCCGGCGGGGATTTGGTGTTCTAGCCATGCCCGATCCGCAACACGCCGGCGACGCCGACGACCCCCGCCTCAACGCCCTGATCGCGTGGCGCCAGCGCCTGATCGACTCCGGGGCGGTATCCAAGGCGGGCTTCAAGGAAACCCACCTGCGCCTGATACTGCGGTCCGGGCGCACCGATGTGGAACAGATTCGGGCGATGCTGCCCGGCTCGGTCGCCGAGTACGCCGAGGAGCTGGCGGCCGTCCTGGCCGAGGTGGAGTCGGAGTCGTCACCGGGCCGCCATCAGCGCTCGACGGCAGCCCTGTCGGCGGTGGAGCCCGCCGGTGCACCGACCGGCACCGCGCCGCTGGCGGAAGGCGCGACGAATGACCAAATACCGCTGAATGCAAGCGATTTCGCGGCGTATACCTTCGGCGAACAGACCGGCCCGCTGGCCGCCGTCACCGTCAGGCCATCGCGCGAGGACCAAGGCGCCGGTGGCTGCGAGCTGACCTGGACCCCGTACCTGCCGGGCGGCGATGCCGTGGTGATCTACCGGCTGGTCGCGCAGGAGGACAACGCGCCGTACTCCCCGGACCGGGCCCGGCTGGTGGCGGCCACCCCGGAGACCACCGCGGCCGACCCGGTGCCCTCGGCCGCGGCGGTGCGCTACTACCAGGTGTGGGTCAACGTCGGCGGCACCCGCGCCGAAGCGCTTGCGGCACAACCGATCAAGCACGCGGAGGGCGTGGCCGTCAGCCCGGTTCGCGATTGTGTGGTTCGGCAGGACAACGGCAAGGTCATCGGCAGCTGGACCGTGCCTTCGGCGGTCAGCACCGTGTTCGTGTCCCGGATGCCGGCCGAGGAGGCCGGCCGCGAGGGACCCCAGCACCGGATCCTGCTGGACCGCGACAACCGCGCCGGATTCGTCGACCCCGACCCTGCGCCGGGGCGGCACTACGTGTATCGGATCCGGGCCGCGGTTCCGGTCAACGGTGTGCTTCGGCTGGCCGCGCCGGTCGACGCCGAAGTCGAAATCGCCGCCGTCCTAACGCCGGTCACCGACCTGATGGTGACGTCGGCGCCGGGGGCCGCGGAGGGCTTCGAACTCACCTGGAAGGCACCCTCGGCCGGCGAGGTGGTGATCTATCGCAGCCAAACCGGCCCGTCCGCCGGCGCCGAGGCCAATGACCTGCCCGAGGCGGCGCTCGAGCAGGTCGGGCTGACCCCGGATCTGCGCCTGACGCAACCGATTACCGAGCAGCCCGGTCCCGACGGACGGCCTCGGTCGGTGATGTCGGGGGTGTCCTGGCCGACGAACTGGAGCCGCGCCTACTTCACCCCGGTCACCGTGCTGGCCGGTCGTGCGTTGCTGGGCAAGACCTTCTGTTCGGTGCGCACCGGTGTCATCCGGGATGTCGAACTGGCCGAATACTGCAACAAGCAGGTTCTCACGTTCGACTGGCCGCAGGGCGCGGCCGTCGTCGTGGTGTATCTGGCGCCCAAGGGCTACGACCCGCGCAACGGGTTGACCGGCACGTCCTACGAAATCACCGTCGAGCAATACGAGAAGTACGGCGGCCTGCAACTGCCCAACGGCAAACTACCGGTCAGCGGGTGTTCGTTGCATCTGGCGCCGGTCGCGTTTTCTGCCGGTCGCCGCGCCATCGGGGCCGTGCGCAGCATCGAATACGCGGGCCTGTTGCGGCTGCAGTACGCGGTGCAGTTGAGCCGCGACCCGGCCGGGCAGCCGTCGCACGCCACCATCTACATGCGGTCCGAATACGAGGTGCCGGGATCGCCGGCATTCGTCTTGGTCAACCACCCCGACCGAATTCCATTGTCGCCCACCGATGGTGAAGCGCTCGACGCGGCGCCGCTGGACGCGCAGGGCGGCCTGGCGGCCACGCCGTCTAAGGAACTGCGGTGGTCGGCCCTGACCACCGCCGGTACCGCCGAGCCGTGGGCCGTCGACCTGCGCGGCCGGCGCGGATGGATCCGATTGTTCGTCAACACGCCCTCGGCGGCGCGGCTGCGCACCATCGCGCTGTTGGATCCGCCGGTGCACAGCCTCCGGTTGAGCGTGGGCGCGCCATGACCCCGCGCTACGGTCAACTCGCCTATACGAGTTTCGACCAGCCGGGCGGCGCGGGCGGATGGCAGGTCAAGCAGACCACCGGTGAGCTGTCGCCCGAGGAAACGCAACGCCTGGCGTCGGGTGTGCGCACCGCGTTTCGGCCCGTCACGCCGCTGCCCGACTATCCGACCCCGGAGCAGTTGGACGCGGCGCCGCGACGGCTGGAGTACCGACGCTGGGCCAGCGACGCCGCGGGCTACTGGCATACCGTTGCCGCCGGCGCCGACAGCACGGGACGCCCGGGCAACGTATTCGCCCACGTATTGCTCGACCGCGCACCGGATTCCGCGCCGCGGCTACGCCCCATCCAGCGATGGGGCTCGCCGGCCTGGTTACGACCGTTCGGCGCGGCGGCCGTCGGGCGCGCCGCCCTGCCCGCCGAACCGCCGGGCGTCGCGCCCGTCGTCACCCGGGAAAGCGCGATCGCCTTCGCGCTGGACACCAGCACCTGGCGGGTCGGCACCCTGCTGGGATTGCTGGACGCGGTCGCGGCCGCCCTCGATGGCGGCGCACCCGTCGCCCTGGGCGCCGTCTCCGTCGACTCGGCCGCACAGTGGATCGGCCTGGTGAGTTTCCTGATGTCACCGGGGACCGCGGCCACCCTGAACTTCAGCACCTTCGACCGCGCCGACCAACTCGGCCCGGCGCAGCACGCCATCCAGCACCTGGCCGCGGTGCCCGTCGGCGACTTGGACATGCTGCCAACCGGTTTCGTTGCCATCGACGAGACCGCGACGCTGTCCCTGGGGGAGTTGGGTGGCGAGCCGCATCGGACCGCATCGGGTCAGGCGATCGCCGTCACCGCCTGGTCGGTGATGGCACAAGAAGTGCTGCTCGATCCGCGGTCGGCGCTCGCGGTGCTCGACGAACTCGACAGTCGCGCCGCGCAAACCGACGATCGAGACCTGCACCCGGCCTGGCCGCTGGCGATCACGATCGCCGCCGACGACGAATTCGCCGCTGCCCATCCCGAAGCGAACGCGATCATCACCGCGCACTCGCCGGCCGGCATCACTTCCGGATCGCCGACCGAACGCCTTGTCGACGAGGCGCTTTCGGCCCTCGTCGGCGATACCACGCCCGACGCCTGGAAGGCCGCCGAACAGAACCTGCCCGGCTTCGCGGGCGAGCACGCGACGCTGACCTACCTGTGCCGCGCCATCGGCGACGACACCTGGCTGGACCAACTGGGCCCGATCCCGTTGAGCGCCAACACCTATCACGGCCGTCCGGTTCCCGAGTCACTGGCCGGCGCGCTGGGTCCGGCGGTGCAGCGGGCCGGCGCCAGCGGTGATCCGCAACGGCTGCTCAAACTGGTCGACCTGTTACTGCGCGCGGGCGTCGACGACGACCGCCTTACTGAGGCCCTCACCGAACGGGTCGCGGCGGTGCTGGCCGACCCGGACACCGGGCCCTCGCTGGCCCGGCGGCTGCCGCACCGGCTCGGCCCCGAAACCCGGATCGCCGCGGCCGCCGCAACCCTGCGCCTGAGTTGCGAGAGCGCCGCACCGATCAGCGACGCCGTGCTGGATTGGTTCGCCGAAGGATCCACCATGCCCCCGCCGGCCGAACTGCTGGGTGCGCGACCGTGGGACGCGACGTGGACCCGGGCGGCGGTGTGTGGCATGCGCGCCGAACGCAACCCCGATGAGGCGGATCCCTTTCCCGAGCTGTGGTGGCACGCGGCCAATGGATCGCCGCGCCGCGATGATCTGGCGGCCCAACATATTTGGGATCCCGCGGAGCTCCTGGTGGCGGGCGGGCCCGCCCTGAGCACGGCCTCGCTGTTGCCGACCCTGCTTGGGGCGCCCGACGGTGAATCGCTGGCCCGGTTGGCCGACGAGATCACCGCAGCGAACAACGATGATCTCGCGGTGGCGTGCGCGGCGTTGCGCATGGTCAGCCCGGCGTCCTGGGTGCAGCGCGGCTACATCAACACCCATCAAAAGGCGTACGCGGGTCTGTGGGATGTTGCGCTGAACGAAATCGGCCCTGGGCGAGTGCATGCCGACTGCGCGGTGCGCGTGGCGGTGCTGGCCGTCCTCGGCCTGATAGCGGGACAACCGCGACCCGTCCTGGCCGCACAACTCGCCGCCGATCCCGCGGTCGCCACAGCGGCCGGCGAGCAGGTGCTGGGGCTGGTGGACAACAACATCGTCACGGCCGCAGACATTGTGGCGGCCAGCCTGTTGCGGACCGACGCCGCAGAGCCGGGCGATGCCGTCGATGGCGTGCTGGGCGCGGCGGCCGCCGCGCTGGCCGCGAGCCGGCAGTTCAGCGACGACGACCAGGAGCGGGTGCTGGCGACGATGATGCGGATGGCCGGCAGCAACGAGGGATCGCCGCCACGGCGGTACCGGAAGCTGGTGAGCACGATGCTGACCCGCCGCGCTGACCAGCGCGCGCCGCTCACGGCCCCGCCTGCACAGATGTGGAGGAACCACTGATGCCGATCTATGCCCTGACCGCACGTAATCAGCGCGCGCACATACCCGTCGGGCCGCTTTCGATCTCTATCAGCGGTGCGGTTCAGGACGCCGCGCTCGACATCCAGGCCGCACAAGGTCAGCCCGTGGTGCGCTCCAGCCCACAGCACGTCGTGTTGCCGTCGCTGACCGGTCCGGTAACCATCGCCGTCCGGCCCGCGTTCACAACGCAATTCGGCGCCGGCACCGTCGTGCACCTGGCGATCGCGCACGATGTGCCGGACGAAGCCGACCCGGTTCAGGTGCTGTTCGATCCGGTGGACGTCAGCGGTGACGGCGCGGTGGTATTCGCCGAGCTGCGTCCGGCCGGCCACCACATCGAAGTAGCGGTCACCGCGGCCGCCGACACGGCGCTGAGCCCACTGGCCGCGGCCGCGCGAACGTCCGCGCGGCGCATCATCGGCCGGGACCGCAAGCTCGCCCACGCCGAACTTGTTGTCGCGCTGAACAGTTCGGCATCGATGCGGCCCTGGTTCGCCGACGGCAGCGCGGCCGCCGCCACCGACGTGGCCGTCGGGGTGGCCGACGCCTTTGGGATTCACGACGTGGCCGCGGTGCTCGTCGGCGCCGACGTCACCAAGGTCCCGGTCGACAGCCATGCCCCCGGGACCGGCCTCGGGCTCGCCGAGGCGGTACGCAAGGTGCAGCCGCGGTGGTCGGCGGGCGCGCGCTGGTCGCGGCTGCGGACCGACATCGCCACCGTGGCCTGTTCGGACTTTCCGGCCAGCGGCGTGCACCGCGGATTCGCGTTGATCACCTTGTCCGATGACCGCCGGGTTTCCGGGCCCAGGCTGCCGGCGCCGCGATCGGGGCAGGACGCCTCGGCCGAACTGCTGGCGCATCCGCAGGTGCTCGACGAGATCACCGCCGGGCTTGTTCGGGCGCTGACATGAGCGCTCCGACAGCGCAGGCGATCTTGACGAAATGTCCACGCTGCTTTGCGCTTCTGGATCCCGACCATCACCTGTGGACGTTGGCGCCGACCAGCGGCGCGCCCCGTTACCACGACGAGGTCGGGTCGGCGTTCCTGGGCGCCAAGGCCGACATCGGGCCGATGTTCCGCTGGGATCGCCCACCCGGGTACAACGGCCCGCCGCCGCCGAACATCGCCGCGCAGGCGCTGCGCGGTCCCGTCCACGAGATCTGCCCCGTCTGCCACTTCACCCTGCCCGACAGGTGGCGCGACGGTCAGGCCTATTGCATCGCGATGGCGGGTGCCCGCGCCACGGGCAAGAGTCTCTACATCGCCGTGCTGGTCCGCCAACTGCAGCTGTTGTGCGAACACCTCGGGTTTGCCATGGCGCCCGCGACGCGCTCGACCGCGGTCGCGTACGCCACCCATTACGAGACACCGCTGTTCGTCCAGCGCGGGCTGATCCCGCCGACGCCCACGATGATGACCCAGACCTCGACCCAGCGCGAGCCGCTGATTTTCAGCCTGGGCACCTGGCACGGGGTGCAGCGGTACCTGGTGCTGCGCGACGTCGCCGGTGAGGACATGGAGTCCGGGAACCTCCACTCACCGCCGTTTCGATTCTTCAGCAACGCCGAGGCCGTGTTCTTCATGTTCGATCCGCTTCGTGTGCAATCGATTCGGGACCAATTGCAGGACCTGCTGCCCCCGCAGATGGTGAGCGGGGGAGACCCGCGCGGCGTGCTCAACAATGTGATGATGGCCATCGGTTCCGGCGAACCACGGCTGGCCGTCATCCTGTCGAAGTTCGACGCCCTGCGGGCGTTGCGCGACGTCGACGGCTCCGAGTGGAGCATGGTGATGTCCAACGCCGGGGCCGCCTATCTCCGCGACCCGTCGGATTCAGTGCTGTACGACGACAACGACGGTCAGTTGCTGCACGAAGAGGTGCGCAGCCTGCTCACCCGACTCAATGCCGGCTCGATCATCGCTGGCGTCGAAAACCCTTCCACGCCACGGCGATTGAGGCACCGGTTCTTTGTCGTCTCCGCCCTCGGCCAGCCACCCAGCGGCCAGCGGCTGCACGCCCGCGGCATCGCCCCGTTCCGCTGTGTCGACCCGGTCCGCTGGGTCACGTCGAGTTTCGGTGTGCTCTAGGATTCCGTGCGGCAGACATGACGATCCCCCCTCAGAATCCGTTCGAGCACAATCCATTTGGTGCCGCCCCGTTCGGGAGCAGCCCCGCCGGGCCTCCGGTGTATACCGCGCCGCCCGTACCAGCGCCGGATCGCCCACCGGTCAATGCCCTGGCGACGTTATCGGTGGTGTTCGCGTTCGTGTTCGCCCCCGTCGGGGCGGTTCTGGGACACCTGGGCCTACGACAGATCCGGCGCACCGGCCAGCGCGGCCGTGACCGCGCTCTGGTCGGGACCGTGCTGTCGTATGCGGTGATCGTTGTCCTGGTCGGTGTTTTGGTGGTGTGGCTGACCCGGCCCGACAGCACGCCCGTCCGCACGGCCGCGCCCACCTCGGTGCCGCCTGCGCAGGTCACCCCGTCCGACTTACCTGGGCTGATACCGAGTCTCGACGACGTGAAGACGATCACCGGCGATCAGGGCCTGACGATCGGCGGAGTAGCGCACCAGCCGCGCTTGGCCTCAGAGACTCTCGACCCACCGGACTGCCGCGGAGCGCTCGACGTGGGCGTGCCGGACGTGTACGACGGCAAGGCGCTGCTCGGCTTCTATGTGGCGATGTACGTCGAGGGGGGCGGCGGCGATACATTCAACACGGTCGCGGTGGGTCCTGGCGTCGCAGCGTATGTCGACGGGGCGGCGGCGCAAATACAACTGACGAAATTTCTGTCAGTGTGGCGGCACTGCAATGGCGCATCGGTCAAAGACACCAAGCCGAACGAACAACCTTTCACAGTTTCGGTGAGCGGGCCGATCGACGCCGGAAACGGTATCAGCACTGTCGAATTGACATCACCGGGTGCGTTGAACGTGCACGCGGTCGCTGCCAAGGCAAACGTGGTCATTGATTTGCTGGTCTCCTACACCGGCAACGGCATCGACCGCGCGCGGCGAGCCGCGGTGGACGTCGCCAACCAGATCCTCAACAAGATTCCGGGCTGAACAATGACGAACCCGCAGGAGCCGTTCGGCCCCAACCCCTTTGGCGCCAACCCTTACGGCGGCCCGCCGTACGGCATGCCGCCGAGGCCTCCGGTCTACACGGCGCCGCCGCCACAGCAGCCGCGCACCAACGTCTTTGCGACGCTGTCGGTGGTGTTCGCGTTCGTCTTCGCCCCCGCCGGTGCGGTGCTGGCCCATCTGGGCCTGGCGCAGATCCGGCGGTCCGGCGAACGGGGCCGTGACCGCGCGCTCGTTGGGCTGATGCTGTCGTATGCGGTCATCACGCTGACGGTGGTGGCCGTGGTGGCGTGGGCGACGCAGGGTGACGACGGCTCGTCGCGAACAGCGTCGCGGACCAGCGCGCCGGTCTCGACCGGCTCCGCACCGCAGTCGTCCATCGTCACGCCCACGGGTCTACCCGGGTTGCTGCCGACCATCGATGACGTCAAGAGGTTCATGGCCAACCCCAATCTCGTTGCCCTGCCGCCGACATTCAAGCCCGGCCCGGATTCCGACAGCGCAACCGTTGACCGTCCCGAATGCTGGCCGGTCATGGGCGGCGGCGCCCCCAACACCGATATGCAGGCCCTCGTCGGGTACTTCGGGTTGGTGCTGATCGACGACCATGACGTACCCGCGATGAAAGAGGCGGGACAGGTGCTGATGGCCTTCCGAGACCCACCGGGTGCGCAGCGGCAGTTGGCGAACCTGGTATCGATCTGGCGCAGATGCGGCGGGTCGACGATGAACATCCTTCCGCCACCGGGCAAGCAGTCGGCGCCGGTCGCGGTGTCGATGGGTGTGCCCTCCGACGCCGGAAACGGGATCACCGCCATGGTCTTGACCGCCCAGGGACCGGTACTGCGGTCGCGCAACGATCGTGCGATCGCCGCCAAAAACAATGTGGTCGTTGACATCAACGTCGTGCTGGTCGACACCGATCGTGGCCAGCAGGCCGCGCTTGACATCGCCAACTACATTCTGGGCAAGATTCCGGGGTGAGCCGATGAGTAATCCCTTTGGTGCCAACCCGTTTCAGCCTAATCCATTCGGTGGAGGACCGCCCGGGCCGCAGCAATCAATGCAACCACCCGCGTCCCCGCCGCGCGATGAGGCCAATGTGTTGGCGACGTTGTCGGTGGTGTTCGCATTCGTGTTCCCGCCAGCGGGATTGATCCTTGGACACTTGGGTTTAGCGCAGATCCGTCGCACCGGACAGCGTGGCCGCGATCGCGCTTTGGTCGGTGTGACTTTGTCGTACGTGTTCATCACGGCGTTGGTGGTCGCGTTGATTGTCCGCGCAACGCTGCCCGAAAGCGCCCCAACCCACGTCGCCGCGACCGCGACTACGACGCCAGCTCGCGTCACCACGACCACCACCAGCACCACCCCGCCGCCGCCGATCGTGGCACCGGCCGATCTGGACGGCCTGCTGGCCAGTCTCGACGACATCAAGAACTTCACGGGGGATCCGGCGATGACCGTTGAAGCGACGTACCGACAACCCACGGTCAATGCTGGAAGAAATAAGATCGACCGACCCGAGTGCTGGGGTGCCTTAGATGTCGGCGAGCCGAAAAACTACGACCCTTCAGCCACCGTCGGCTACTCCGAGGCGGATTTCACTGACTTTCACGATCTATCCAAACAATGGTCCGCCGGGCAGGTGGTGGCATAGGTTGACGAGGCCACCCCGGGCCCGGGCCCCAGGGGCAGGGGGGTATCGGGTTTGGGGGAATTCGGGGGGGGGGCGGTGCAATAGGGCTTGCGGAAAGGCGAGACAGCCGCGGGTG